>SOJA01000078.1 GCA_004376975.1 Candidatus Bathyarchaeota archaeon | reverse complement strand
GGGGAAGGAAATCCCGAAAGCCTGCCGTAGTTGGGATCGAGGGTTGCAACTCACCTTCGTGAACATGGAATCCCTAGTAATCGCGCGTCACTATCGCGCGGTGAATACGTCCCTGCTCCTTGCACACACCGCCCGTCGTTCCATCCAAGCAATACTTGGGTGAGGCGTGGTCCTCTGGGCTGCGTCGAATCCAGGTTTCGTGAGGAGGGAAAAGTCGTAACAAGGTGGCCGTAGGGGAACCTGCGGCCGGATCACCTCCTAAGAAACAGGCCTTGCAATGCCGGCTGGAGGAGAAAGCTTTGGAATGCCAAAGCCCACAAACAGTGTTTTTTATTGCTGATTTATTGGAAGACTTTAATGTGGTCAGATGAATGATGAGGAAGAGGATTGGTTCTGCAGGTTTAGGTATAAGGTTCTTGATGAAAAGAACATGTTGGGAAGTTTATCATTGCATGACTGGCAGCATACACCCTGAAAGAGGGGGTGTTGAAGTTGATGACTGTATGACTGGTGCATATGATTGTTCTGAATCTTTATTTGGTCAAGAAGACGGATGAAGCAGAGGAAAGTGTTATTGGAAAATGGTTTCGTACTTTATTTGGGTTTGTCTAGAAGTAGGTTGTAGAACTGCAAGACATTCCCTTAGAATTACCGATAATAATGTTGAGGTTGTAGCGCGCATAAATTAGCTAAATAAGTTTTAATTTGCTCAGAATAGTTCATGTTTCAATGATGCTTAAATCTACTTGACGGCAGTCAACCGTTCAGAATTCGACCTTTATTGTATGGGATGTATTTTCTTATTTTTTCAACTGATTGTTTCAAAACTTTTTCCCGCAGTTCCTTAGGCATTTTTGCGGTTAGCATCTGCAAAACATGCTTGAACAGTGCTTTACCCTTCAAGTCTCCTGGCATAATGAAAATATACACATTTGTTTGTGTTTTAACTGCATCAACAGGTCCACCAACAAACCTAAGTTCACCATTTTCCCTGATAATGCCCACTGCGAGTTGAAGCGGAACTCCTCGCATCCAATTCCGTTTTCCACGGACAATGAAAGCGCCACGAGTAACATACCCACCAGAACTACCACTCTTGCTCAGTTGATCCGGATTAACCCAGTAAACATCCACACTGGCAAAGTCTTCACGCCAACCCCTAGAAAATGCGGCGGCAAACTCGGCAGCTTCACGTAAAACTTGTTCATTAGGCTGTTTACCCTCAGTCTTGATAACAACGAAAGGTGCACCAACAACATCAGCGTGGAAAACCACATCACGGTCATCTGTATACTTCTTGACTAGAACCTCGTTGCTGACAGCATCCTTGCCAGCGACGACTAAGAATCCGTCAGAGGAAACAAACCATCTAAACTTCTCAAACCACTTTTTACGCCTTATTTTACGCTCTGCAAGCTCCTTCAACGCTTCAGCGGGCCTAGTCTTCTCTGAGGTTTCAGCCTCTCCTATTTTAGCTTCAACTTCCTCCAACTTTTTTCGAGTCTGTTCAAAAGCCTCCTTGGCACCTTTTAGTTTACGCTTAGCCCGCTTGCCACGCTTATAAAACAGTGCGGCATTATCAAACACGCTCTTACGCAGGCTCAAACCGAAACACAACTCATCCACGCAAACGTTAACCACCAAACGCTTATCATTAAAAGATTCAAAAAGCACACAATATTCTATGCCAGCATTTTTGTCAGCCGAAACCTCAGAAACAATCTCGTTCCATTCTTTTCCGCTTTTCTTACCAGTTGAAAACCGTTCCAATAACGCTTGGAGTTCACGGACATGCCCATAAACTACGTCGCCGATACGCCTATTTTCATCCTCTCTGGCTTTAGCCTCAACCAAAACTTTCTCCTGACTGGATATTATCCTCTTAAGTCTATCAGCCTCCCGCTTTACCTCATCAACATCTCCTGCAGCCGCAGCCAACGCCCTCTCAATCGCGCCAGTTCTAATGTAAAACTCATCTAAAGCTTCATTGAAGCTTTCATAGGACTGAAATTTGTAGTTGGCGTAACGCCTGATTTTGATAGGTACAACGTCTATAATCCTTTCGGAATCGTCCAATATAACGCAAGGCTGCAGCAGTTCATCAGTAACTTGAGAGAGTAAACTCTGCAATTCGTTGAAAACAGCATCAACCATAGTATCATCTAATGTATTACAAGGCGTTTTCTTGTCAACACCAGCCCTTAACAGAGTCTCCTCAGCGTATGAACCTCCAATGCCCAAAAACCTTGCAAGAGCCCTGACAACTTCAACATCGCCTAAATTTCGCAGGGTCTCCAGCAACTCTTCTTTGCTAACTTTTAACGGATTTTTGCCACTGGGAGGTGGAAAATGGAAAATTTCGCCACGAAGAACGTTCCGATCACGCATACGCTTACAACTCAGAGCATGCAAAATCTTACCGTTCTCGCCAACTAGAATAATGTTACCATCTCCGAAGAGCTCCAAAAAAAGCCGCATCACTCCAACTTTAGTTCTAAAGGTAAAAATGACAACACGTTCAAACTCGTACTGCTCAATGCCAGTCAACCAAGAATTTCGCAAATACTTCCTCAAAGCCATGCAAAAAGTAGGAGGAACTTTAGGCTTTTCCACAGCATAAGAAATCAGATGCAAACGTTTACCAGCCCCCAACATCAACCAAGTGACAAGGCCATCAGCCTTACGAAGCTTGAAAAGCAAAGTTCTACGGTCTAACTGGTAAACGTTGTTAACTCGCGAGTCTAAAACAGCTTCATGTAGCTCACGAACAACAGCAGCAACATCAAAACTTGTGAATTGCTTCTTTCTCAAACGGTATCACGTGCCAAGAAGTTATGAACGCTAAACTATAAATAGGCAGCTTCAAAAGCGCGTGCTCTAGCCAACCAGATAACTGCCTTTTTTCTCGAAGTTTTCGTTCAACATGCTGATTTTCAGGTATCACCGGTCCGCGCAACGAAGTTTTGTATGAAGAAGAACAAATGCAGCTGACAAGAAAAAGTGATACAACATTGTCGGAATTGGAAAAAATTAAGAAAGACGTGCTGTAGAAAGCTTCCATCAGATTCAAATGCCTAATTTCAACATGAGTAAAGAAGGAATTCTGATTTTAGGAATTCTTTCTGCTATCCTCTAAACGGAAAAAGAAGGATCATAAATCCTCTACAAAAAAGTTTTGAATACCTTATTTATATCCTGTTTCAACAAATTCTTTTATTTCATCTACGCTCATATTATCTAATCCTAGTTTTTCCATTGTTCTTCCTCTTTCAAAGAAATCT
>SOJA01000230.1 GCA_004376975.1 Candidatus Bathyarchaeota archaeon | reverse complement strand
GAAAGCCCATGGGAATTCCGCTACACACTCAGAGTTATTCCCATCGAAAGGATTGTAGACACGAATCTCGAAGAGATCCAAAAAACAGCTACGGAACTCGCTTCAAAAATAAATCAAAACGAAACATTCCGCGTGGCGGTGGAGAAAAGATTCACTGCGCTTTCAACTAAAGAGATAATCGAAGTTGCAGCAACGAACATTGACAGAAAAGTGGACCTGGAAAACCCAGACAAAATCGTTCTCATAGAAATAATTGGAGAACTAACAGGTATATCAATTATAAAACCCGCAGACATCTTGTCGGTGGTGAAAGAACGGACATAGCTAACGCCGAGTTACCAGCAAAGCCACGTGTTCGATCACCAAGTCAATCAAGGCTTCCTTTTCAAGGCCCTTCTTCTCCAATTTAGCCTCAAGTTCAAGATCAGAAATACCAAACAACCTTCTGATATCCTCAACTTTTTCATCAATCAACTCAAGAACACTATCATCACGTTCGCCGGGCATCAGCTGAGAAACGATTTCTAAAGCCGCGTTCGCCCCTTGCTTTGTTTCGGCTATAACAAGAACCGCAACGTGCAGGGACTCTGGCTTAATTCCAAGCAAATCCACGGCTTTGCTGATCTGCCGTTGAGCCGAAGCGTAAAGAAGAGCTTCAACAGCTAAACTGTTTGAAATGTTCAACCTGCCTTCGAAGGCCCTCAGCGCGTTCAAGACGGCAAAATACAGGTGCTCCCATCCTGCTATCAGTTTAGCATCGAAAAGCTGAATGTGGGTATCTTTGGCCTTCTTTCGAACTTGGCCGAAGAAGCTGGTAACATCGTTTATTTTGACGTTTCTGAAGCCAGCTATGGCGACGTATTTATTGAAGTCCTCCAGCTTTTTGATCAAATCTGACCCTCAGAAACTTCTTGAATAAATCGCTCTACAAGTTTGCGGTCCATTCCATGTTTCACAAGTTTTTCCTTAACTTCCTCGACGGTTCTTCTTTGACGCTTATACTGTTCGATAAGTTTTCTGACAGTTTCTTTTCTTTCCCAAGGAAAAACAACCCATGCATTTGATTCTTTTTCGTAATAGTCGGGAGTCACCACGCTCCATGGTTTATAATAAATTGTTGCAATCTTGATTTCAGATGCACCCTGCTTCTTCAAATGCGATTGTATAAGTCGAAGGCTTTTACCCGTGTCTGCGATTTCGTCTACAACAAGCACCTTTTTGTCTCGCACTGAAATGGAAACTGGTTGCGTTATCGTGGGTTCACCCTTGGTCTCTGCAACCCCCATGTAAAATTCTGTCTTAACATTCGCAAGCTCAGGGTTTTCCAGCAAATCAGATAGCACTCTCGCGGGAGGCCATCCTCCACGCGAAACACCTAGAATCACGTCTGGTTGAAAACAATCTTTTCGGATTTTGTTGGCGAGATTCAGAAGCATTTCATAAATCTGCTCCCAAGTAGGAATCTCCAATTTCAACTCTGAGCCCAAGATTTTTCTCCTCGGGAAAAGCGGAATAGAAGTTGAAGCAATGAATAATTTAAGCCTTGCCACCTTGAACTACAAGTGACGTTACGTCATGACTTTTCTAAAAGAACTTAAGGTTTAATACAGCATAATAATCCAACTCATAGAAATGGAGGACGAATAACTTGAAAGAAATAGTTGAGTGCATACCAAATTTTAGCACATCCGATCCCAAAGTTGTGGAAGCTATCCTAAACGAGATAAAGAGAGTTGAGGAAGCCTATCTCCTTGACCACACATACGATAACTACTATAACAGGCTCGTTGTTTCCTACGTAGGTAACAAGAACTCGGTTTTTACGGCGGCTCTGAACTCGGCCATAAAAGCCATTGAACTCATAGATATGAACAACCATAAGGGCCAGCATCCACGCATCGGAGCCGTAGACATCGTACCATTCATTCCAATCCGAAACGTCAGCTTGGAAGACTGCATCGAGCTGGCAAGGAAATTTGGGAAAAAGCTAGCGGAAAGATGCGACGTACCAGTCTATCTTTACGGAGAAGCCGCCAGCAGTTCTGAAAGAAGCGATTTAGACTGGATAAGGTTGGGTGAATATGAGGGCCTCCAAGAAATGCTCATGAAACCGGAGCGGAAACCAGACTTTGGACCTGCTTCTCCTCACCCCAAAGCAGGCGCAACGATAACTGGTGCCCGAAAAGTTATGGCAGGCTTTAACGTGAACCTCGGAACGGCTGATATTCGAATAGCCAAGAAAATAGCCAAGGCGTTGCATGCTAAGAAGGGAGGACTGGTCTTTGTGAAGGCTATGGCTGCGGAAATACCGGAGAAAAAGATCACTCAGATTGGAATGAGCATAAGCAACTTCGAGAAAACGCCTCTGTACAGAGTTTTCGAATTGATTCAAATTGAGGCGAAGCGATACAATGTTCCTATAGTCGGGTCAGAATTCTGTGGATTGGCTCCGTTACGGGCTGTAATAGATACAGTCAAGTATTACCTGAAAATAGACAATTTAGATGAAGATAGAATCTTGGAAGTTGCTGTGCAAAAAGCCATAGAAAAAGGGCGAGAGTAAGTGGCCAAACAAAAGGTAGATTTGCTGATTGAAAACGCTAGTGAACTCGTTACCCTACGTGGAGGAACTCAAAGGCCACTTCTGGGCGAACGAATGAGAGATTTGGGCATCATCAAAGGCGGTGGCGTAACCGTTAGGAGGGGAAGAATAGTTTCTGTAGGGAAAACACGGGAAATCAAAAGGAAATTTGAAAGCGAGGAAACGATAGATGCCAGCGGAAAAGTGGTTATGCCAAGCTTTGTAGACCCGCACACACACCTAGTTTTCGCCGGCTCCAGAGAAGACGAATTTGAAATGAGGATACAAGGCTCTACATACATGAAAATCCTAGAGAGAGGAGGCGGAATTCTAAGAACCGTAAATGAAACGAGAAAAGCCAGCAAGGAGGAGCTGTTTGAAAACTGTAAGAAAACCTTGGACATTATGTTACAGCATGGAACAACCACCGTGGAGGCGAAAAGCGGTTACGGATTAACTACAAAAGATGAGATAAAATGCTTAGAAGTCATGAAACTGTTAGCTCAAAAGCACCCAATCGACATCGTGCCCACATTCCTTGGGGCTCACGCCATCCCATTAGAGTATAAAGGCAAGGCAGACGAATATGTAAACCTCGTGATAAACGAGATGATTCCCGCAGTTGCAAGCAGTAGGTTAGCGGAATTTTGCGATGTTTTCTGCGAAAAGGGAGTATTTAGCGTAGAACAGTCTAGAAGAATTCTCCTAAGTGGTAGAAAACATGGTTTATTA
>SOJA01000181.1 GCA_004376975.1 Candidatus Bathyarchaeota archaeon | reverse complement strand
TTGGGAACAAGACTTTTCTGATATTGTTACCTCTCACGTATGTGGCATTGTCGTATGGTGTCTGCATTGGTCATGTGAGTTTTAAGGATGGTTTAATGGTTTTTTCAGTGTTCATGGTAATGTTCACCTTTAAATCTTGAGATGTTGATATAACCCAAAATAGGTATAAACCTAACGTACTTGACAGTGTTCTATTTGGAAATGTGAAGGGGGTTTGGATTCGTGTGAGAACAAGAAAGATAGCCCTGACAGAAGGTATAATTGCTGGAGTTTTCTTTGGAACTGCTGCCATCTTCATAAGGTTTCTACACAATTTAGATGCGTTTTACATAGCTTTCTGGCGCTTGATTGTCGCTTGCCTAGCTATAGGCATATTAATCATTGTTCTGAGAAAGTCATTTAACTTTCACGTCGTGAGGGGAAACCTGAAGAATCTGCTTGTTCTCAGTGTTTTTCTCGCTCTTCACTTTGTTCTCTTCACGTCTGCAGTGAAAAATACAACAATTCTTAACGCAACAGTTCTTGTTAATACGACTCCAATCTTCTCAGTGTTCGTTTCAATATTTCTCTTTGGCATTAAGCCTTCTCGCTTTGCAATCGTGGGCTTAATAGTGTCTTTCATAGGTGTGTGCGTGATTTGCTATGCTGAAACTGCGGTTGTGTCTATGGCTGTTCGTCCGGAAGGGTTTATGCCGAGTCTGAAGGGCGATTTAGCAGCTGTTTTGGCTGCATTGGTTGAAGCTTTCTATCTTAATTATGGCAGGAAAATAAGGAATGAGATGGCCATACTTCCTGTAATGTTCCCGATATATGTGTTGACAGCCGCTGTTGTGGGGGGTTTAGGTGCAACTGCGACAAGCGGGATTTTAACATTGCCAGCTGGAGCAGAAATTATCATTCCGTTGGTGGGGTTAGGCATATTGTCTACTGCAGTAGCTCATACATTGTATTTTTCTTCTTTGTCAAATCTGAAATCGTTCGAAACCGCGACAATGGCTTTGCTTGAACCTGTTGGCGCGACGTTTCTGGGCATAATCCTGTTTAGAGAGGTGCCTGCACCGCTGTTTGTTTTGGGCGCTGCTTCGATTTTACTGGGTGTTCTTTTTGTTGTTAAGGAGAAGAGTTGAGGAGTTCGAGTTTTACGAAACAAATAAAAATGGACTAGCAGGTATAGTGTGCTAAAATGGGTTGAGACAGTGGAAGCAGAGAAGAAAATATTGAAGGCTTTGAGTGCTGCTGCAGCTTTTCTGGATGGTTCAATGTTGGCTTTGGATGAAAAGGATGATGACTCGCTTGCGGATGGCGTTTGGCATGTTGCGGCGGAACTTGAATATGCTTTGTTCTTGTTCTCAATAGTAGTTCAAGATGAAATTGACAAATCAAAATGGAAGCTTAGGCCAAAGCTTGCTAAGGCTGAAGCGGGTTTGATGCTGGTTACAGTGAGGGGTTTGCTTGACAAAGCTGAAGAGGGTATGGGGGAGGGGCAGTTGTTAGACGCTTTTAGGCGTACTTACATTGCACGGGGCTGCATGTTGAAGATTCAGAAAGATTTCGACAGAGAGAAACGTGAAGCATTCAGAAGGAAAAAGTAGGCTGTTATTCCTCGGAGATTTTTCTCTCTTTGATGATTAGAGTATTTTCTTTTCCACCTATGACTCTGAAATATTCTCTCAGCTTCTGTTTATGAAGGTACTTTCGCAAGAGAACACGCAAGTATGATCTTGGAACGTTTTTTTCTTCGCTTTTCACAATTATTTCATTTGCTGCTGTTTCAACTTCAGCTTTCGTTTTTTCTTTCAGGAATTCTGCTAGTTCTTGTATTAGGTTGCTGCCTTCACCTTTTAATTCTGATATGTCAACTTTTATTTCCGGCATGGTTTATCACTTATTTTCTAACAATTATAACTCTTACTTGGTCGCATGCATCTTCACAGGAGTCTGCAATCATTTCTATGGCTTCGAAAAGCTGGCCAATCAGAACGGCTGTTCCAGCGTTCTGTAAATCTGCTTTTGCCAATAGTTTTCTGGCTTTTTCATGCAGGTCGTCAACTTCTTCTTCTTCTCGTTCTACTGCGTCTGCAGCTTCAAGTGCTTTTTCAGGTTTTGTCATCATTTTATTGATGCATTTCTGAAGGGAAATTGCGCATTTCTTTACGTTTTGAACCATTTCTGTAAGTTCGTCCTTGATTGGGGTTGGCACCTGCTTTATTGGTATGGCGCCTAATATTCGTGTGGATTCTCTGCTCCAGTCTGCGACCATATCCACTCTTTTTACAAGGTCCAATAGGTCTATCCTGGCGGTTGGTGGGAGTTCTCCTTTTGAAATGTCATGCATAATTTTTCTTCGTAGTCTGTCTGCTTCTTTTTCACAGCTTGCCACTCTTGTGATACATATTTGCTTTTCTTTTTCGTCCTTTGTGATGGCTGCATGTATTGCTTTTTCTAAATCTTCAACTATTCCAGTTGTGAGAGCTAGGTGCTGCTGCACTGTTGTTAAGGCTTTTGTTTCTCTTCTCTTTTCAAACCACTTTACTAGTTCACTCAACTGATAATTCCTCCCTTAACCCTCTCTCTGGATACGCAAATACATGTGTCTTTTCAGATGAAAAGCTTACGGTGGTTTTTTCGCCTACGTTAAGCCATTCTTCAATTAGAGATGGTTTGACAACCACAACTAGGTCTTGGTTTTCAAGTCTAACTTCATATCGTATATTTGTTCCTTCGAAGGTTATTCTTTCTACAATGCCTGCGATGGAGTTTTCGTTTTTCTTTGTGTCCTTTTCAATTATCAGAGTTTCCGGTCTTACGGCTAAGGCCACTCTTTCACCTTTACTTATGTTTTTCTGAGTTCTTGCTTGGACTTTTATTCCACCACGAAGCTCTATTGTTGCTTCTTTTTTGTTCAGATGTGCAATATAGCCTTCTAGGAAGTTTGATTCTCCTATGAAGTGAGCTATAAAAATGTTTTGTGGGGTCATGTAAAGCTCCTTTGGGTTTCCAACCTGTACGATTTTTCCTTTTTTTATAACTGCGATTCTGTCTGAGATAGCCATGGCTTCTGCCTGGTCGTGTGTGACATGTATGGCTGTTAGTTCCAAATCTTTTGTCATCTTTCTTATTTCATATCTCAGTTCATTTCTTACTTTTGCGTCTAATTGTCCTAGTGGCTCGTCTAGGAGCAGTAGTTTGGAGCCTGCTGCCAAAGCTCTTGCCACAGCTATCCTCTGCATCATTCCTCCGCTTAGCTCGTTTGTGTAGGCGTCTAAACGTTCATGTAGCCTAACCATCTCGAGCACTTCATGTCCAATTGTGGCTGCTTTTTTCATGTCGAAACCTTTTACTCTTGGACCGTAGATTACGTTGTCCCAAGCATTCATGTGTGGGAACAACGCAAAAGTTTGGAAGACAAACCCAATGTCTCTATCTTCCGGCGGAACATTATTAACAAGCTTGTCTCCGATGTAGATTTCACCTTCATCGGGCTGAACTAGTCCTGCAATAAGCCTCAGCAAGGTTGTTTTTCCACAACCGCTTGGACCAAGCAGGGAGAAATATTCCTTGTCATAAATGTGGAGGCTTACACAGTCTACAGCGACTATACTTCCGAATTTCTTTGTGACATTCACCAAACGGACATTAGGCATTTGTTTTCGCCTCTTTTGAGTCTATGCGGAAATGAATTAGTGCATCATATTTTAGCGGTATATTCAACATGCTAGTATATCCCCCTTCCCCTTACAATGAGCCTTAGACTTAACAGAATTATGAAAGAGAATAGTATGAGCAGACCACAGCCTAACCCTAGAGTTGCTGTTGGAACTCCAGTTTTGACCCAGTTAACCAATAAAACCGGGGCGGTAACCAAGTTGCTGACAACCATTGTGGCACCGGTCTCACTCACGCTTCTTGTAAATGTCATAACTGCACCTGAGATCATGGAGTATTTTGTTAATGGGAACACTATTGTTCTGAATACAGAGAAGGGTTTTGCACCAAGTGTTCTTGAAGCATCCTCTAGTTCAATGTTTATCCTTTCTACTGCAGCTGACATGGATCTTACAAAGTAGGGGTAGGTGATAGCTAAGTGTGCAAAGATGAGTAGCCAAATTTCAGGTATGAATGCGAAGTTTTCCTTCCAGAAAAAGGCTAAAGAAACCCCTAAAGCAACGGATGGAACAACCAATGGGATGTTGACAAGCACATCTAGGATTGACGACGGTAATTCTCCAAATTTTCTCCTAGCGACCACAATTGCCATAGGCAAACCGATAACCACATTAATCAATGTGACAAGTATCCCGAGAGAATATGTCAAGAAGATGCTTTGCCAGTATTCTGCCCAAATTCCTGCTCCAGCCAAAGCTTCCGAGAACGCGCCTGTAATAACAGCTTCAAATGCTGGAAGCGCTACAAAAAGGGATGGAGCAAGCACTAAAACAAGAAATGTCAAGAGGGCTAGGCCATTTCTTGAGGATGCAACTTTAGAAGAGCTCAATTTTCTTTCGGTAGAAGGCCAAATTCTTCTAATGGGTAACTTTAGCTTGGGACCAAGCAGTCTAATGGCTATGAAAATTAGGGTGGAAACCGCTATCAGAACGAAGCTGACGAAAACTAACGGGCCGTCTTGACCAATGTAACTTTTGATGAATATTGGACCGTTGAGGACAGCTCCTGCAACCATCATGGTTGCTCCAGTTTCTGAGATGGATCTTGAAAAGGCTAGGATGAACGAAGCTATCAAGGCTGGTTTCAGTATTGGAAATGTAACTGTTCTAGCTGCCGTAAATGGTGCTGCACCTAAAGTTCTTGATGCTTGTTCATATTCTCTTTTGTAATCCAGCAAAGCCCCAACGAGGACTCTAACCACGACTGGATATGAAAATGCAAAATGGAGCAGAATTACAAGGATCCAGCCTGGTGACACTAAGCTATTTCCGAAGAGTGAGGAGACACCTCGTTGGGTGTCGCTCCAGAACAGGAGCACTGAGTATCCAAGAGTGGCTGTTGGTATAATAAATGGAATGTCTGCGAAAGTGTCTAGAATGCTTAGCCATCTAGATTGTCCTCTGGCGATAAGCCAAGCCATGGGTAGACCTGTTAGAATATCTACGGTTGCAACGAAGATGGCAACTAGGAATGATGCGCATATAGCTGAAGTTGCCCTCGTAAGGGTTGCCCCGTTTGTCCATGTAAAGCCATCTATTTGGCTGAAGCTTTTGAACCCAGCTGATAGAGTGTCGCCGGTGTAGTAGGTGAAATGTTGTTCATGTTCATCTGCGGTTACTTCAAGACAGTAATGAATCATCCATGTGCTATTGTTCAATTGTGTTGCGCCTAGTTGACTGGTAGTATAGGTTCCGACTGAGCCCCAGCTTCTATTAGGATGAGTTCTGCAATAAACACGGATTACTACAGAATCAGCTGGGTTCATCTGTGTGATTGGGCAGTTCCATGTTCCATTTTCATCGCTCTTGCCCAGATTTTCTTTGTTGACAAGTGCAACGTATGATCCATTAGTGATTTCTTGTTCTTCGCCATTTTCCATCCTTTTCCAAACACGAATTCCGTAACTGCAATTGATGTCTACTGTGTTTGCGCTTGATGTTGAATTAGTGCTGTAAGATGATGGAGGTTCAATGTCAAGTTTTGACGTGTTTAAATCATTGATTCTCCAAAAGGTTGCCTGCATGTATCTTGTTTCGATTTTAATAGGGTCCGCGAACACTTGATTCATAGTATCCCATTTGATGATTATGCCTAGAATTGGTGGAAGCAGGATTAGCGCGAAAAATATTACTATTGAAAGTATGTAAATCGAATTCTTTATTGCAGTTTTCGATGAGAGTTTGTTTAATGCTTCTGTTACTTTAGGTCTAGGCAAGTTTGTTCTTTCCGTTCTACATTTAATTTCTATCTATAATCTTAATGTGGGTTTCCTTTTTTTCACTCGTTTTCTCTGTTCATAAATTTTCCGCACAGAAAGTTGTCAGTTCTCCCTTTTGATCATATCATAGCAAGCTCCATTGGCTCTCTGCAGCATTATCATCCAGAAGAAATGAAATTTGAGAGTTAAGGGTTCTGCACTATTCTTTCACACCTTTACTCTATACTACCCTCCTCCCCCCCCTAGTTTTTTTGAGGGTTCTGCACTGTGAACTGTATCCTTTCAACACTTTTGCCCTTTGAGCTTCTGGACAATAGTTTTATCTTTCCTATTTCTCTCGTGCTTCTGACATGTGTTCCGCCGCATGCGCATGCATGCCAATCTTCAATCTCCACTATGCGTACTTCAGTGACCTGTGGGGGAAGCGTCTTCAATGACTCGTGAAATCGCTTAACATATTCTTCTGCTTCATCTCTCGGTATTAACTTAATTTTTAAGGTTCTGTTTTCCTTGATAGCCTTGTTTGCTATCGCTTCGATCTGTGGAAGCAGTTCGTGGGTTGAGTGGGCATGTGTGAAGTCAAGCCTAGCCTTTTCACGACTCATTCCGGAGCTTACAATTTCTACAGGTTTGCCTAGGGCTTGGCGTATTGCCTGTGACAGTAAATGGGCGCCTGTGTGGATTCGCATAAGCTTGTACCGTCTTTCCCAATTTACATGTCCTCTAACACGGTTTTCTTCCTTGATCTCTCCAGAAACTCTGTCAACATTGTGGATTACGATTTCGCCTTTTCTATACAATCCGGCGACACTGACTTGCATGGTGCTGCCTTCTATCAAACCCGTGTCTGCTGGTTGTCCTCCGCCACCTGGATAGAAGGCTGTTTTATCTAAAATTATGGCTGTCTCTTTGTTTTCGTTTCTTAGTACTTTGATCACGGTTGCATCGAACTCTTTAACGTATGCATCTTTATAATAAAGCAAATGTGTGGGGGGAATTCCACTCAAGCTTACCATCTTTTTTCATCTATGTAAATCCTAAACTGTTTTTGCACGCTTAAAACTGTTTCACATAATAGGAAATGTAATATGGTTTGTTTGGAAATTGTGGGTTGATAGTTGAAGGTGAAATCTATGGATGTTATGGAAGTTATTAGGGGAAGGAGAAGTGTAAGAGCCTTCAAAAGTGAGGATGTTCCCTCTGAAATTGTTGAAAATCTTATTGATGCGGCTCGGTGGGCGCCTTCCGCTGGCAACATCCAACCGTGGAAATTCATTGTTGTGCGGAACCCAGAAATAAAAAGGAGACTTGCTAGAGCAGCTCTTGATCAGGCGTTTATTGAGGAAGCTCCTGTTGTAATAGTTGTTTGTGCAGATGAAGCTTGCTACTCACAACGTTATGGAATTCGAGGCGAGGCTTTGTATTGTATACAAGATACGGCTGCTGCGATACAAAATATTCATTTGGTTGCCTATGCGCTTAAGCTGGGCACCTGTTGGGTTGGGGCGTTCAGAGAGAACGAGGTGAGAGAAATATTGAGGGTTCCATATGGAATCAGGCCGGTTGCATTGATTCCTGTTGGTTATTCTGCTGAAGCTCCAAAGCCGCCGCGTAGAAAACCTGTATGTGAGATAGTTTATTATGATACGTTTTAGGTTGATTGTTGACTTGCGGGCTTCTTATTAAATGAAATTTAATATCGCTGCATTACATCTTATTGATGAGGTTTAGCCATTGAGATACGGTGAGATTGCTGATGCTTACGAGAAGATTGAAGCGACAACTAAAAGGTTGGAGATGATAGATCTCTTAGTTGATCTTCTTAGAAATACACCGAAAGAGCTTGTTGAAAAAGTTGTGTATATGACTCAAGGTAAGATTTATCCTGGCTTTGTCGGCCTTGAAATTGGTGTAGCTGAGAAACTTGCAGTAAAGGCTCTTGCCCGTGCCTCGGGAAGAACGGAAAGTGAAATTGAAGAAAACCTGAAAACTACAGGTGACATCGGAGAGGCAGCTCAGAAATTTATAGCTAACAAAAGGCAGGTAACGTTCTTTCAGCGGACTCTAACGGTTCAGAGAGTTTATGAGGTTCTTGACAAGATGGCTAGGGCTTCAGGTTCAGGCGCGGTTAACCTTAAAATGGCACTTCTCGCCGGGCTTTTAGCTGATGCTACTCCTAAGGAGGCTAAGTATGTTATGAGGACAGTTACTGGAAACCTTCGTTTAGGCATTGCTGATATGACTGTTCTGGATGCTTTAGCAGTAGCCTACGGCGGTGGAAAGGAGAACCGTGTGTTCTTGGAGCGTGCATATAACGTTTCCTCGGATCTTGGAAGGGTCGCAAAGGTTGTTGTTGAGAAAGGGTTGGGGGGAATTAGAAAATTTAAGATTTCAGTAGGTGAACCTGTTAGACCTATGTTGTGTGAAAGGCTTTCTTCACCTGAAGAGATTCTTGAGAAGCTTGGAGGAAAGTGTGTAGCTGAATACAAGTATGATGGTGAAAGAATCCAAGCTCACAAGAAAGGTGCTGAAGTCGTTTTTTTCTCTAGAAGGTTGGAGAAGATTTCAAGTCAGTACCCGGATGCTGTTAGGCTTCTTAGAGAAAGTGTGAAAGCAGAAGATGTTATTTTGGAGGCGGAATGTGTAGCTGTAGATCCTGACAGTGGCGAAATGAAACCTTTTCAAGAGTTGATGCATCGTAGACGCAAGTATGAGATTGAAAAGGCAATGGAGGAATATCCTGTTTCTCTGTTTTTGTTTGACGCGCTTTATGTAGATGGTGAGGATTTTACTTTGAAGCCTTATCTGATTAGGCGACGGGCACTTGAAGAAACTGTTGAAGTAAGTGACAGGGTGAAGATTGCTGAAAGAATAGTCACGGGCAATGTGGATGAGCTTGAGAAGTTTTTTCTGGAAGCTATAGAAGATGGTTGTGAGGGTTTAGTGTGTAAATCTATTGCGGAGGATTCAGTTTATCAGGCTGGAGCAAGAGGGTGGCTCTGGATAAAGTACAAACGGGACTACAAGAGTGAAATGACAGATGCAGTGGACTTGGTTGTTGTTGGATCATTCTATGGTAGGGGAAAACGGGCTGGAATCTATGGAGCATTGCTTCTGGCAGCTTACAACTCGGAGAAAGATGTTTTCGAGACTGTTACAAAATGTGGAACGGGGTTCACTGATGAGGATTTGGCGGAGCTGCCGAAAATGTTGCAGAAGCATAAGACTGGTGACAAGCATCCGAGAGTGCAGTCAGTGATAAATGCGGATGTGTGGTTTGAGCCTGCTGTTGTGATTGAGATTCTCGGTGCTGAAACGACATTAAGCCCAGTTCATGTGTGTGCAATGGATGTTATTCGCAGAGGAAGTGGATTGGCAATTAGGTTTCCACGTTTCACCGGTAACTATAGGTTTGATAAGTCAGCTGAAGATGCTACTACTTCTGCGGAAATAGTTGGGATGTACAGGAATCAGTTGAAGAAAATTGGGGCCTGAACCTGTTGACATGGCAGGTTGTGATTAGTTATCCATATTCATAAGTGTTTGTTGACTAGTTGCTGGTTGTAGCATGCGACTATGACGTTGTAAAAGCTTAATTATTACGAATGAGAAAATTGATTTATTGTGGGTTAGATGTGTGCTAGATTCAAAAGTTTTACTGAGAGGATTCTAGCTGGAAATAGAACTGTTTTAGTAGTTACGTTATGGACTGCAGTTATAGCATTTATCATAATTGAGGTCTTCTGGCTAAAATATGAAACGACTGCGCGGCTTAAAACGTATGATATAATATATACTCGGTACGAAGCACCTGGAGTGCAAATGTTGGACGTTCTTGTTCTCGTAGTGGCAAGTTTGATACTTAGTCTTTTAGCACATAACCCCGGGGATCTGGTATATGGCTATTTAGCGTCGATTTTTCTTTCGTTTTGCATCGGGGTATTATATGTATTTCTATATATCTGGTTCGTCCAGGGTCACGGGGCATATTTCTCGTTAAATCCATTCGATTGGGAAGTTCCCCTTTATTTTGCCATATTGAACGTGTTTAGAATAATGTTTCCAACTGTGGTTGCCACTTGCTTGATAGGTGTAGCGATCGGCATACTTGTTAGAGGGGTTTTCCCCCATAAGTTTCAGTCAGTTTGAGAAAGTAAGTTGTGGTTTTCAAGGTTTTATATAAAAAAAAGGATGAAGATGTTTTATTGCCTAGTTATGGTTCTATTTTTCTATCTTTTTCGGTTTCGACTTCATTAGCACAGCAATGATTGTAGCTGCCATTAGAGACAACACTAGAGTGAAAGATGCTGGAAATTCCGGTATAACTACGCTTGCATCCTCGACATCGTGAGGTAAAGGCAACGAACTGCTACTGTTATGCCATGGAGACAATGCCCGATCTGGATGAGGAAATCCTGCAACCCCCGCTATTATCATCTCACCATAGAATGGACTTCTCTGATCCACATCATCTACAGTCAATATTTGATCAACAATAATATCTGTAGCTATCCCGTTCACAAGAAATGTTCTGTTTCCAACGGTGCCTTCAAGGATTATGTAATCGCCTATAGTTACATTGCCACTTAAGTCAGAGTCAGTCCAATTCATGAAATCATAATCTGGAATTGTGCTTGGGTAAACCTCTTCCCATCCGGTGCCAACAGGATCAGCTAAGGCTGCTAGGAACTCTGCATACGTACCGTTAAACTCGACGTAGTATGGTCTAAAATCTGGAAAAGCATTGTAGTCAATGTGTACGAATGCGGGTGCACTGTAGTTTATG
>SOJA01000094.1 GCA_004376975.1 Candidatus Bathyarchaeota archaeon | reverse complement strand
CAAAACAGGTTAGGATCTGAGGAAACCTGTAAACAACTCAGGAAACCTGTAAAGAACCAAAAATAACCTTGCTTAAATTTCGAAAGTCAGAAAATGATGCGGACATCAGCGCGTAACAGCCTATCGAAAGCGATTTAAGACATAGAAGTCGATTTCCAACCATGAGTATAAATTCTGAAGAATGTTCTGTTGAAACGATAAGGAAACTGGAAGACCCTGGTTTGTTACTGGTTAGCACAAACGAGCAGGGGAAGAACAACGTGATGACTATAGGGTGGGGACTTATTGGCGTGTTTTGGGGAAAACCTGTTTTTATGATATCTGTGAGGCCTTCATGTTATACGCACGAATTCATTGAAGATAGTGGTGAATTTACCGTAAATGTACCAGAGGAAGGTATGAAAGATATTGTCCAATATTGTGGTGAGGTCTCTGGAAGAGAACATAACAAAATTTCGGAATGCAAACTGAACATGCTCAAATCGAGAGTTGTAAGACCGCCTATAATAGGACAATGTAAATTGCATTACGAGTGCCGCGTTGTTCATAAAATCGACATTATTCCAAGACTCGCTCCGGTAAAATTTTTTATTCGAGTGATTATTGCAAAAGTCAAAGGAGTCCTCTATGTCCGTGATAATTATCGAAGTTTATACTTTGGAGAAATATTGGCAATCTACTGAGCTTAATTTTTGAAGCATTTCTAGTCGAAGATGGTTATGCATGCATGTACATGTGAGCAGTCAAGGAATAACGCGCGTGGAATTTAGGGAGCTGGCATTGGATTGGTGAAAAAGGTTAGGATTGGTGTAATAGGGTGCGGTGTTGCAGCTACTCGAGATGTTCTACCTAATCTAGTCCAACCCGAAATGGCTAGACGGGGAGTTGAACTCGTTGCAGTTTGTGACACCGTCAAAAGTCGTGTTAAAACAACTATGAAAGCCTTCGGAGCCAGAGAAATGTATGTAGATTACACAGAGATGCTGGCAGAATCAGATATTGATGCCGTAGCTATCTTCACGCCAATAAACCTACATTATCCTATTGCTTTGGCTTCAGCGCAAGAGGGTAAACACGTGTACGTGCAGAAGGCAATGACAACGACCCTTAAAGAAGCCAACAGCTTGCTATCTACAGTGGAGAAGCAGAATGTCAAGTTGGTTACATCGCCTGGGCAGATGCATAATCCAAGTTTTAGAATGGCACGAGCTATGCTTAGTGATGGTTTGATAGGAAAGCCTTTGTGGGGGCATATCTTGGCAAGTAGTGACGGGCATATACATGAACGAACAGATCCTTCTTGGTATTATAAACCAGGAGGGGGACCCTTGTATTCTTTTTTGGTGTATTATATTACGACTTTTTGTTGGATGTTAGGATCAATCCAAAAGGTTACAGCATTGTCTGGAATTACTATTCCTACTCGTTGGTGGAAGCAGAAGCGTATAGACAATGAGATGGACGATTCTACAATGATTCTCTTAGACTTTGGGGATTCAATTTATGTGAGTGCGATTTCCAACTTCCTTGGAAAAGGTGTTGTGGGTGGCGGTGCTATTTATGGGGCTAATGGCGTCATTCGACTTCCTCTTGCGGTGTATCGCTCAACTCAACAGGGTTCAATGCAGGTTCTTTGGTACAACATACTTGGGAAAATAAAAAATAATATTAATCCCTTGAAACAGAGAATGAAAGGTTGGGTGGATTGGACACCTCCGCTGTTTCCAACTCCATACCCTCTATCTGCTCCTTGGGGTGCACATATAATTGCAGACATTCTGGAATTCATAGATTGTATTAAAGAAGACAAAAAGCCAACCGTTGCTTCTGGAGAACGGGCAAGGCATGTAATTGAAGTTTTCGAAAAATCATATCTCTCTGCTAAAAGCGGAAAGGCTCAGAAACTAGAAACAGTTTTCGCATAATAGGTGAAATTACGATGAAAATAGGGCTAATAGGCTGCGGACGCATCGCCAGCGACCATATGATGGTTTATCGGCATGTTAAAAACGTAAATGTAGTGGCTGTTTCTGACATCGCGATTGAAAAAGCAAAACTCTTTGCCACTCGATTTGGAGTTGACAAAGTTTACTCGAGCCATTTAGACTTTCTTGATGCAAAAGATCTGGATTTTATAGATGTATGTACTCCGACGTCTACACATGCTAGCTTAGTAAGTGACGCAGCTAAATCTGGACATAACATTCTTTTGGAGAAACCGATGGCTCTCAGCACCGATGAATGTGACCAAATGATACATGATGTGAAAAAACATGGGGTTAGTCTTTGTATATGTCATAACCAGATTTTCTTTCCAGCTATCCAACAAGCCAAGAAACTCATTGATTCCGGATATTATGACTTGGTGTCCTTCAGAACTTCTGTTAAGGAAAACCCTCTTTTACATTCTGTTCCTGCTTGGAACACTAGTGAGGAAGAAAAAGGAATTGTTTGGGAAGTGGGATGTCATACCGCTTACCTTCACTTGCACTTACTGGGAGACATCACAGACGTTTATGCAATCGGTAACAAAGTGCGATACCCAGTCTACGACGAGTTTTCAGTTCTCTTAAAAACGTCGGATCGAGCTTATGGCATCATAGAAGTATCTTGGTTGGCTAAAGAAACCGAAAAAATCTACGAAATCGACAGTTCTGATGGAAAACGTGCGTTCATGATTGCACCTCCACCATACGCGGCTGGAGGCTACGAACTCCTATCGGAAAAGTCCGGCGTTGCTGAGAGCAGTCTTACTTCTCAGCTTAAGAAAACTCTTAGATATCTCATCCGAAGAAAAACACCGCTAGGCTACTATATTGGGCACTTCTATCTGATTAGCAGTTACATTGAAAGCTTAGTAAATGACTCGCCCCCACCGGTGCAACCAGAAGACGGTAAGAAAGCAATCAAGCTTCTCGAATGTATTGAGGAGTCTTTGAATATGCATAGAGTTGTTGAAGTGAAGTAGACTTCATAAAGCTAATAGGTAAAACGGAATAATTTGAGAATGGAGATTTCGAAGATGCGGCTGACAACTAGAAACAAGAAATCAAAACAAATGATCCGATTAGTCAGACCTCTAGAACTGACCACAAGCGACTTGATATACCCAATATTTGTTCGAGAAGACGGAAAGACTACTGCAATACCATCAATAGAAGGGGAAAGATATTTTTCCCTAAAAAACTGTACCGAAGCAGGTAGTGAAGCCCTCAAGCTTGGAATTCCAGCTATAATGGTGTTCTCGATACTAAAGAAGCGAAACATTGACGGTTCAGTGGCTCTTAAAAAGGACAACTTCGACATAAAGGTCTTCAAGAAACTGAAGAAA
>SOJA01000220.1 GCA_004376975.1 Candidatus Bathyarchaeota archaeon | reverse complement strand
TTCAGCGGATTTTTCGCCGGCGACACAGTACAAGTTGATCCTCCACTTCTAACAGAATGGTCCAAACTTTTCAACGGAAAAAACGTAAACGAAGTTGAAGTTGAAACCTTCGGTGGAGAGACAACCCGATGCAAAGTGAAGGAAATAAACGACCCAAATCTGCAGGGGAAAGGAATCATACGAATACCAGAAAGAGTCTGCAGAACGCTTGAAGTGAACAAAGGAGAGCCTGTGAAAATCAAACCGATAGAACCATGAAGGAGATAACCATGCCACGCAAAAACAAACCCCAAGAAGAAAAAATCGAAAACCTGCCTGCCAAACTAGAAAGCACCATAAAGGAAAGCACAATATCTCCTAAACTCAAACCTCAACATCGCATCGAAAATCTCCACACAACCCTAGAAAACATAAAAACCAGAGAAGGAATCGTCGGATATATCCTCAGAACCCCAAAATCCGCGTCAATAGACCTCAAAGACCCAACCAAAATAATCGACTATGCAGTACTATCCTCTACAGTCCTCGAAGCTGGAGAAAAGCTGGCCAACACGTTTGAACTAGGCAAGATTCTTAAAGTCACATTAGAAGGGAAAGACGCCAAAATACTAATCCTAAAAATCGGCGACAACCGCCTAAGCATATTCATGGACAAAACCGTAAACCAAGACGAAATATACAAAGACCTAAACATAACCTAATCGCGACTGCAATCACACACCCTCTTTTTTATTCCCCATAGCGCCAATCACCGAAAAACGAGAACTGAAAAAGAAAAGGTTTTTCTTCGCGTTTACAGAGAGCTACAATCTCTTTTACCTGTTTAGTCCATTCTTTTATGTTTATGCACGGGATTTCTTGAGGAATTTGAGCACTGAATGGGTGAGTTTTGCTTTCTGCTGTTCTTTGTCTACGTAAATGAATTCGTATTCCGCTAAGAAGTTTACGATTGCTTTAAGTTTTGGTTGTTGGAGTCCAGATTGTTTTGCGATTTCGTTTAGCTTGTGCCAGTTTCCGTCTTTTAGTAATTCCAGAACTTGGTCAATTGTAGACATTTTTTGAGAAGGACTCCTCGCAAATATGATGTATTAACGGTAAGCGTTTAAATAATTTCTGAGGAAATCGTTCAGAAAACTGTTCTATAAGATTATGTTCTTTTTTGACTTAACATTCAAAGTTTTATGACATAATAATAAAAAGATGTTCTAAGTTAATATTTGAGGTAAGAGAGAAACTGCTCACATCTAAAAATTTATCCCAAAAACAACAGCTACTTCTTTTTCCTCAATCTCGAAAGATCAATCACCGCCAAAACAAAGGGCTTGGGAGAACCACTGCTTCTCATTGGTGCTACGGAGGAAGAATTTGATGAACTCTCCTCCTTAGGCTTCTGAGAACTCCACTCCAGGGGCTTCATGGAAAAAGACTCAACTCTAGGTCTCAAAACAAAAGGTTTCCTCAAAGAAGAAACCTCCAATCTGCGATAACCGTGGGAAATCTTCTCCTCTCTGGGCTTCACAACCAAGAATCTTGAAGACAAAGCACTTCCACCACTTCTCTCATCCGGCTTCGAAAAACCACCTCCTCCAGAACCACCAACAGGGGACCCGGAAGAAAAACTGCTCCTCCCTTTCTCTATCTCCCTTTTCTTGTAGCAAAAGGCCAAAACCATCGTACAAACCATCGCTCCTACACCAGCTAACAACACAACTAGAAACACCATGGGAAACGCAAACGCAGGCTGCGGAGGCCCCGGCACCCCAACCCTAACAACACCATCAACAAGCAAATTATCATCTACGTCAATTTCCCCAGGTACCACACTTGCATTCGCGCTCACCGTATAATCACCCGCCGCCAAACCTGACGTATTCCAAACAAAAGTAAACTCTCTCTCTTCGCTTGGAGCCATATCCACAACCTGCAACTCTCCAACCAAAATCTCATTGCAGTAAACACCTAAATCAAAACTTTCCATTTCAAATCCCTCATTCACTGCTCGTACTGTCACATTGACCAAGTCCCCAACATCCACCGCTGTCGCTGAAGGAACGACACTTACGATCGCCACATCACACCATGTAATCAAAAACACTGTTGACGCTTCTGGACAGTAAGCCACACCACCATCAGCCAATGGAGCAGTATAAGCCATCGCCCTCACCATCGCCTGACCAAGTGCAGCCTCCACAGGAATCGAAAACATACAAGAAAGATCAACGTCCATATCACCTGGCTTCACTTCAAAATTGTTCAACGCAATATCGTCAATAGGAACGCTCAAATTGTCATAAGTAACAATGGTTAACGTCGCTCTTCTAGGCAACATAGCAATGTTTCTTAACCCCAACTCAACGCCTACAAAAGTCTCCCTTGAAAACCTAGTTTGAGGCTGAAGATCCACGTTAACAGTCACCAATGAAACAATATCCACAATCCAACCAACCTGAAAAGTCAATGTGTCTTGAACACTTTCCCCAGCAATTTCTACTACGGCATAGACAGTCCATACTCCAAACGTAACAGTCTCAGCATCTTCAGCAGGCCACGGTAACCTGAAACTTACACTGGCTATACCACTAGCGTTCGTCGTACCCGTCCTAGATAAAGTAACATTAAAAACTGGGTTAACGGGCCCATAAATTTCAAAAGCAACAAGCCTGTTCTCCACAGGATCCTCATTATACATTGCCTCAGCGTAAAGGAATACCTCATCTTGAGGTGCAAAAGCATCACTAGCCTGGTTTAGGCCCCTCCCATCATATGGCTCCTTCTGAGTGTAAAGGTCGATCACTCTAGATGAGTTCGAAGCATATACAACCCAAAGATGTGCCAACGGCAATTGATATGCCACAATAAGCAGACACAAAAAGAAAATCAGCAAGAAGCTCATTCTAGATTTTTTTTCGCTCAAGCTGCATCACTTATAATTTGACCTGTGAACGCACTGTATGCCCATTCACAATGTTTCACTCCCATAATCTTTTCTGAATTCATGGCCTTTAATGTCATATGGAGTTTTCTTCTATTACTTTCTTTAGAAAGAAAACTCTATAATTAACGTATATTCCTATGTATGATATATTATGCCGTCAGTTATATCCTGTCGAGAAGCCAAGAATTTGATCAAGCGCAGATGGGCTGTGGAGCTTACCCGGTATTGTACTGCAGAGCGCCGAGCTTAGATTCTAGATTAGATGCAGTATATTTCACATTTTAGAATATGATTTCTTCGGGAACACTCCTTTTTAAGTTTAACATTCCAAGATTGCTATAGACAAGTCTTATAGAACAAGCTTAGAGAGGATTTGTGTTGAAAGAGGTCTTAGAAAGTAATACACGCAAACG
>SOJA01000211.1 GCA_004376975.1 Candidatus Bathyarchaeota archaeon | reverse complement strand
AAACTTTGCTCAAGAACATTCTCGATTAAAATTTGTCGGCTTTCCTCTCTTTCAAGGAAATATTCCTTATGTAACAGATTTCTGTGAGGTCAAAGAATAACATGCCAAAAGCCTGCATTTGATTCAGACATGTGCGTCATTGAATACCGGCTCCAGGTTCCGGGTTATCGTGGGGCTTATTCTAGGATCGAGTATCTACGCACTCTGTTTTTGCAGTCTTGCGAGTTTTCTTTTCTTTCGCTTCACTTTCCTTTCCTTTTTTGTTAGAGGCTTGGGCTTTTTCTCCCGTGTTTCGCCTCTCATGCCTCCACTCATAGACTTCCCTCATACTAAGTTAGTCTAAAAGTATTTTAAATTTGTATGGCTAACAGACATGAGTGCCTGCAGAGATGGGGAGAATAAGAGCTAGCAATGATCGGATTGAAGCATCGACAATTGCTATCGTTTCTGTTATTTTCGTTCAAGTTTTGAGCTGATAGTTCCGAAGATTGCCCCTGCGGCAGCAATCCAAGGTCCAATTAGAAGATTAAGCGTATTCCCTTCTAGATCATTTGCACTAGCAAGAGTAACGGTTATTACCATGACAGATATGAAAAAACCAACAGCTGAAGCTACCGTTGCAAGTTGTATTCCAACTCTATACCCGAGAATATGTATAGTCCCACCGAAAATCGTCAAGATTGCAAGGAGAATTAAAACCATTGGAATAACTAACTGTGCCTGGTTCCGGGCGTGGGTTAATCCGTAAATTGCATTTTCCTCCACGTCTAACCAAGGGAGAAACAACGCGGCAAATATTATGCACCCAGCAGCGATTGCTACACCGCCCTGCACAAAAATGTCTGCAGCCTGTTCTTTTTCTCTTCCAATCAACCAAAACACCTTCTTTAAACTTTCAACTATTCAATTATCACGTTTACTTTATATTTTTTTGTCCAAGGTTTGGTGGATAAAGAAACATCTGTATAGGGGAATAGAATAATTAACGTTTAATTCCGCGCGCATTCTTGGAGGATCACATCGGAAATCAGGTTTAGAGGTTGATGAAAGCACAATGATGATGCTAATCAAAATCACAGAAACATCTATCTGAATAATTCGATAGACAGACTAGCTTGCGAACCTCATCTGTGAACGCACAGAGAAGCCGAGTTGAGAGTGTTCGGTTAACTCCCAATTTTTTTGCTATGCGGATCGAGAGTATAAAGCCTATTCGGTTTTCCACATTTAAGACATTTTTCCATGCTTACATCCACCCATTCTCTACAACCAGGGCATTCTTCCTTAATGAGAGCCCCGCAATTTACACAATAGAAAAACTCCCCAGCTTCCTTTCCACATTTTGGGCATCTAGGCATCAGAGAACACCTGTAAAATTCTTGACGTTGTTTCTATTAAGTATTAGTAGATATACGCTTTTTTCTACAATAAATCTACTTTGCATCTCGGAATTCCCATTTGTTCTCTATCGCACAAATCATGCAAACCCGTAGGTTACACTTTTGACACTCATAGCTTAAAGCAACCTCTTTCTCACACAGATAACACTCTTTGAAAACCATGTTGGCCTCACTCGACATACAACGACCTCTTTCTAGGGGAAGGCGCCCACGGTTCACGGCGTGCATTCATGAAAGGAAGGCCAATAAATGGGCTCTATTTTCACATTCAACAAGAGAGTGATGAACCGCAAGCACGAAAACATTACGCAAACTTTCTATTTAACGACTTTGAGACAACGTACTCTTGAAGAAATGGAGAGTTGAGTGAAAGTGTCGGTGTTCCACTATTCTAGTTGCGCCCTGGGCATGCGGTATTATTAGCTTATGAAAAAAAATGTTGGTACCGATGAGAATCTAAAAGCTACAAAAATAGCTTCTTTTCAAAAATGGTGGATGGTGCTAGATAAAGACTATCGTTTGAATCTATCAAAATCCACTTGTGAGCTACAGAAAGCTGAATCGGTCTTTTGAAAGAAGAAGTTTCAAAATTTAGCACAAGTTAATCGTCTCCGCCTTGACCCATCCTGAAATCTCCAGTTCCTTAACACGTACGCATCAACAATTAAGCTAAAGGCTAAATTGGGGTAACATTATTCTCTGTCAGTGATTTATTGTGGTTAGCTCAAGCGTCAGCCGAGGAATTGGTAGGATTAGGGTTAATCCTTACAGGAAGGACGACAAGGTGCTGGTTAGTAGAGTTACGAATCTCCGTAATCTGAAGGAAGGCATTTTGAACTCTGTGAATTTGATTGGCGGTTTCAAGAAAATTATCGAAAAAGACGATGAAATCCTATTGAAACCAAATTTTAATACCGCGGATTCTCCACCAGGTTCTAGCGATCCTGATTTTGTTAAGGCAGTGATTGATTTGCTATATGAACATGGCGCTGGGAAGGTGGTTCTTGGTGAATCATCTACTCGTCGGCTTTCCACTCGGAGAGTGTTAGAAGAGACAGAAATGATGAGAAAGGCAGAAGAGGCCGGAGCGGAGGTGGTAGTTTTTGATGAGGGAAGATGGATAAGAATCAGTACAGGTGGCAAGTATCTTAAGAAAGTCAGTTTACCTGAAATTGCATTGGAAGCGAAAAAGGTTGTTTATGTTTGTTGTATGAAGACGCACATGTGGGCAAAATTCACTTTTAGCCTGAAATTGGCGGTGGGTTTCATGAAGTCCAATGAGAGGATACGACTTCACATGAGGAGTTTGCAGAAGAAGATAGCGGACTTAAACTTGGTTGTTCACCCAAGCTTAATGATTATGGATGGGAGGAAATGTTTCATTTCTGGGGGGCCTGCAAAGGGTGAGTCTAGAAGTCCCGGTATTGTATTGGCTTCTGGAGACAGAATAGCTATGGATGTTGAAGCATTGAAAATAATTGAAAGCTTTGATGGTGCCAGCTTGAAGGATGATCCTTGGAGCTATACTCAGATTCGCAGAGCTGTTGAACTTGGATTGGGCGCAAAAAGCGTGCAAGAATATGAAGTTATAAATGAATGAAATCTTTACAGCGTGCGTGAACAGCATTTGTAATTTTTCAATTAAAACGCCAATGTTTACGGATTGTGGACGAAAATAGAAGGATATTGTCGTCTAAATCTGTTGATAAGAGCACACACCAACCTCAGAATAGTTTAATTGCAAGACGCACGCATGCAAGAGTCGTTTGGAAGATGTCGAGCATACACTAAGAAGAAATAGTAAGATAAAAAGGAGAGTTGATTTGAAATTTATGCGTACAAAAATCAAGAGAGTGTCTGCATCAGACCGGAACGACATACTCGAGATATCGCGACACATTTGGGAGGGGCATGACTACCTTCCCTTTGTTATTGACGAGTGGTTGAAAGACCCAA
>SOJA01000077.1 GCA_004376975.1 Candidatus Bathyarchaeota archaeon | reverse complement strand
GAGCAACTTAGCCAATTCATTTATTGAAGTCGGCTTCCCAGATCCCACATTAAACGTTTCACCAGCCACATCACCGCTTTCTAAAACAAGCCGCACAGCCTCAACCACATCATCAACATGAATAAAATCTCTCGTTTGACTTCCATCACCATAAATCAACAAAGGCTTTCCATAAACCAGGTTGGCTGCAAATCTTGTTATCACACCACTATACGTGTCCTCTTTTCTTTGTCTAGAGCCGTAAACATTGAAAAGCCGCAGAACAACAGTGTCCAACCCGTAACCTTTCCTGAAAACTTCACAGTATTCTTCAGCCGCAACCTTTGAAGCTGCATAAGGAGACAATGGCTTAACAGGATGCTTCTCATTCACCGGCAAATAGCATGGTTCACCATAAACAGCACATGACGAAATGAATATGAACCTCTGCACGCCAGCATTTACACACGCATTCAACAAATTCAAGGTTCCATTAACATTCACATCATTCGTTAAAACAGGATTCTCAACTGAAAACGACACACTTGATATAGCTGCCAAATGGATGACAGCATCAACTCCGCCAACCAATTCATCAACAAGCTGCCCATCCCGAATATCTCCCTTGAAAAACTTGACTTCCCCATCCAAATGACACTGCAAATTCTCAACTTCACCCGTAGACAAATCGTCAATAACTGAAACAGCATATCCCCTCTTAACAAGCTCATCCACAAGATGGCTTCCTATGAAACCTGCTCCACCTGTCACCAAAACCCTGGAAAAACCCTGCAAAAATCAGACCTCAAAAACCCTTGAAGTGTTCATCCGAATTATCCCGCGCGTACGAATTATCTCATGCTCTGAGTCCGAATGCGAACATGTTAATCGCAAGCTACTGATTAGTTATTACTCCTGTACGCGAGGTCTTCGCCCATTTTCGAGGTCTTCTAAAAATAACCTGCAAAAACGCATAAAAAGCTACAAAAACCTCTATTGCCCAATAAAAGTATATGAAAGGCAGCCACTGGACATTACTAATTTTTCTGGGATTTGAAGTGTAAGCTAGAGCCATTCCAAGAATGGACAAGGTGAACAACGTTAAAACCGACATGAACTGTGTTAAAAGGCTTACATACACTCCAAAGTTGAACGGAACAAAAGTCATGTACAAGCCTAAAACATACGTCGCCAAAACAAACAACATCATAAATGGGCCTGTAAAGAAAACTTCAGCATCAAAACTTCTTTTATCTATATGCTTCAGCAACTTCCCATATTTGAATGCAACCTCCATGCACCCTCTATTCCATCTTACGCGTTGCTTGATAAACTGACTGAACTTGGATGTGTTCTCCTGCCAGCTTCTGACGTCTGGAGCAAACTTTACATGGTATCCCTTCTCCGTCAATCTTGCAGAAAGATCCATATCCTCCGTTAAAGCTCCATCCACCCACCTTCCAACCTCTTCCAAAACCTCTCGCTTAACAAACTGACCCGTTCCAGCAACAGAAACGAACAAACCAAGCTTATCTTTACCGGAGTAAAATGCATAATGCTGTATCAATCCTTCATAATGAATAAACTTTGTAAGCATATTCTCTTCAGCATTGATAGAAGACAATAACCCTTGAACAGCAACAACACCACGATCCATAAAACACTCTGCAGCATTCCTCAGAACATCCGGTTCAGGCACGTTATCAGCGTCAAACAC
Organism: Candidatus Bathyarchaeota archaeon; assembly: GCA_004376975.1. The sequence continues at coordinate 9,147 of SOJA01000077.1, read as the reverse complement.
CCCAATTATATCTCCTTTAGCAGATTTTAAACCATAATTTAACGCTGCCGCCTTACCAAACGAAACATTCCTACGAAGATACCGAATTCTATCGGGATAAGCGTCTTCATACTCTCTGCAAATATCAGAAGTCCCATCAACCGAACCATCATCAACAACCATAACCTCATACTTATCTGAAGGATAATCTATTCTCATCATCGCCTCCAATATCCTTCCACCAACCTTTTTCTCATCCTTCATAGGCACAATTAAAGAGAAAAAAGGAAAATCACACTGCTTCACATGTTTTCCATCATGTTCCTTCAAATGCCTTCGTCTAAGAATTTCCCTAACTCCAACAGAAAGTATCACCAAATTATAAGCTGTCAAACCAAACATAAATAGAAAAATAACAAGCAGTATAATCTCTGTAAGGCTGATCAGCAACCAAGTTCACCTAAGATTTCAACTTGACGGCTCACGTATATGCGTGTGCAGTTTAAAACATTTGCCAAAAACACAAACTTCAACAGTTCTGCTCCATCATATTCAAACGCCAGAACTACGAGTTCATATTCATTATTGTTAAATACTGTATAAAACCAACATCCCCAGCCCATTCATAGGCATTCTTGTTGCCCCATTTCTGAGCAATCAAACTTATTTTTTCAGCCAAAGGAACTCCGATTTGACGCATCTGCTGTTTAACCTTACTCTCCAAAGCCTCCAGAAGCTTCTTCACTATCGAATAAACGACTCTTGCCAAGATTCTACTACGTATCCTCCTTGTCACCCTCAACGTCAAATCTATCACCCCACGCTCAACCCTACTCAAAACCCTAAACCAAACACCCCGCCGAACAGCCACCAACCTAATTTTAGCTAATTTATCCATTCCAAACCCAGTTAACTCTCCAAAACTCTCGCATCCAATAATCTTTGACAACATCTAATTTCCCCCTTTCCCAGTTCCCTTCAAACCCGGTTACAATAGGATTGAGTCAATTCAACGCTCTAATGTTCAAACAGTTATAAAGCTTACTTCTAGAAGACAACAATATAAAGATATTCTAGAACACTAATGCATCATCTAAACCTAAAACACACAAAAAACCTACAAGCGCATCCACATTCAAACCTAAAAATAATTAATTCCTCAACAACTTTAACCGTTGAGACGCCTCACCCTTCCCGCCAATCGAGTAAACTTCAGAAAGCTCAAACTTCCCCCCACATCCCTTACACTGAACAAAAGCATGATCACGTCTAAAACCCAACCAAAAACCCACCTTAGAACTACACTTAGGACACATCTTGAATCGGCTAGACACACTCTCAATTTCATTCAAATCCAAAGTTTCCCTATCCCCATAAAAAACTCCGCTTCCAAAGATTTATCGGTTTCGGTCAAAACAAGGATCTGAACAAAACTGTTTATTAATTCCAGACACATTCCAAAATGGAAGACAACAATGATAATTCAAAGGTTCACCGTTGGCATGTTCCTAACAAACTGTTACATCGTAGCTTGCAAACAAACAAAAGAGGCAATAATCATTGACCCAGGATTTAACAATCACCTTGAAGCAGAAAAACCAATAAAATTCATCCATGACAACATGCTAACAATAAAATTCATTGTAAACACCCATGGACATTCCGACCACATCTGCGGAAACAAAATGATGAAAAAAAGGTTTCACACACCCATCTTAATCCATGAACATGATGCACACATGCTCGCAAAATCAAGCACCAAAACCGACATGTTTGGCTTCGAGAATTCTTCACCACCCGCAGACATGCTATTACATGATGGAGATTCAGTACAGTTCGGAAAAATAACCCTGAAAGTAATTCACACCCCAGGCCACACTCGCGGAAGCATATCACTTCTAGCAAAAAAAGAAATCTTCACCGGCGACACATTGTTTGCAGGCTCTATCGGAAGAACCGATTTTCCCGAAAGCTCACAACTCGACATGAAATCATCCTTGAAAAAACTTGCAAAAATGCCAAACCAACTCATCATCTACCCTGGACATGGACCCACAACAACAATTAGCCAAGAAAAACAAGGCAACCCATTTCTGCAATTTTTGTAATCACAACGTATTCTTAAACAAGTCTTCGTCACGCGATATAAACAAGTCACTTACCTTAAAATCATCGTTATCTTGCGGCAACACCCATTCTCCTAGACCTTTAAATATGACAACCGGCGTTGCCTCCTTCGCCTGCCCCATAAGCAATTCCGCCGCTGCAGCGATTTCATCCACTATCGCCACGTTTTTCACTTTAAGAATTTGCCCAAAAAGATCTTCTTTCCCCCGATAATCCTTAAAGGGATTAATTCCAACAATACCTATCGCAAAATTCACTTGCCCACGCCTGAATGGGCGACTATAAGTGTCACAAATGACTACTGCAACACTTTTCCCGGTTAATCTCTTAATTTCCACACAGCATTTTCTTGCTGATGCATCAGGTTTTTCCGGCAACAAAGTAAAGTTACCTCTGCCTTTAACGTTTGACTTATCTATCCCAGCGTTTATACATATCAAACCACGTTTATCCTCAACCAAGAATACTTCTGGGGAAGCTTTCACTATTCTTTCTGTTTCGCCAAGAACCAACTCAACAAACTTAGCGTTTTTTCCAATTATCTTCGCAATGTCTTCCGCCTTTTCTGAGGGAACAACCTTTCCAAGCCTCACTGTTCTGTTTTCACACTTGGAAAAGATTTTCTGTGCAACAGCTATTACGTCTCCTTCTTCAATTCCTAAACCGTTTTTCTCAGCTGTTTCAACAATTATCGTAGCTATATTGTCTCCAGACTTCACTAGTGGAAAATTGTCTAGGGCGATTGCTGTGAAACTTTTCAAGCAGTTTGTCTCCTTAGTGAAGTAGGTGTTGTGTTTATTCTTTTAAAAGCTCTTTCAGCGTCTGCTTCATAGATGTTTGCGATGTGTATTTGTGTTGCTGAGGTCTACAACAAGGTTTATTAAGACTCACGAGACGTGATAACAGTCCAAGATGCACACACAAAACATGAAAACGCCCAACCATTGTACAGCAACACACACAACCATTCACCATCATAGCGCCCAGAACAAAACTAACACTCCATCATTATTCTGAATTCATAACGTTTAAACAAACATCGAGCACAAGGGAGTGTAGCTTCAAACATGGATGTAATAGTAATGAAAAAAAGACTTAACTTATTCTGTATTTTAGTATTCATGATCTTCACCATTATTCTTTCTGCAAACATAAGGCTATACCAAACGGTACAAGCAACATATGTTGAAGGATTGATAACTCAGGACACAATATGGACACTTACTGATAGCCCCTTTGTCGTATCAAAAGACATAACTGTCTACCCGAATGCAACATTAACAATCGAGCCCGGAGTTCAAGTGAGATTTGGAGGGCCCTTTTCCCTCATCATTCAAGGAAAAATGTATGCAGACGGAACAGAAAAACCGATAAAGTTCACTTCAAACAGTGAACAACCAAGTGCAGGAGATTGGAACTCACTTATATTCAACGGAATACAAAAATCCATTCTGACAGAATGTCTTATCGCACATGCAACAATAGGGATACTTGCAGAAAACAGCGACGTAGAAATCAAAAACAGCAACATAACCCTTTGCTCAAGCGGAATTACTGCAACAAACAGCAAGTTAACAATTCAAGACAACACAATAATGAGTAACGGCGACAACGGAATCGTCATAACAGGAAATAACCAAGTAACCATACAAAGGAACACTATAATAGCAAACGGAAATGGCATACTCCTAACAGGAAACGAAACCTCAACAGTGAACATAAACCAAAACATAATCTCAGCAAACACGCAGAACGGAATACAAATCGACGCAACCGACCACTCTAACCTCATCATAATCCACAACAACATCTCTTCAAACTTCAGAGGATTCTACATCTCAAGTCCAACAAGCACCTACATCACTAACAACTCAATCTCATACAATAAAGTCGGAATCTTCTACGCCCTAGGAAACCACACAGCCAGCTACAACGACATATACCATAATACACTAGGCATGGACATAACGGAAGGTAATACCATCGTTAATGCGGAATACAATTACTGGGGACATGAAACCGGACCATATCATCAATTATTAAATCCTTCAGGAAAAGGCAACCCCATAGGCAGCAATGGTGTCGATCTTGACTTCATATTCTTCTTAACTGAACCTTTCGGATACATTAATTCACGCCCAACTGCAACACTCTTAACCGACAAGACCATAGTTCCACCGAACGAAAAGGTAATGTTCTTCGCAACAAATTCATTTGATGAAGGACGCGTCGACAAATACCTCTTCAACTTTGGAGACGGAAAAACAAGCGGCTGGACAACACTTTCAATTTTCACCCACAAATACGCTTCACTCGGAATTTTCAACCCATCATTAACTGTAATGGATGACTTCGGCGCCATAAGCACAAACAATCCAACAGCAACAATATATGTTCAAAACCTCTCTTCGCTTCACGTCAACGTTCACACAAGCGGCCACGCAGTCTACGAGGGAGAACAAATTCTAGTCACCGTTCATGTGACAAATGAAACTGCTTCAATAGAAAATGCAAGCATAAAAATGATTTCATTGAACGGTGGAGATTTCACGGATTCTATTGGAGACACAAATTCAACAGGCTATTTCACCACAGTATTTACTGCGCCGGATGTAGCTTACACAACCAACATTAGAATTATCGCCACTGCTTCAAAAAACGGATACGCCGACGGTTCAGACTACAAATACTTAGAATCCTTGCCATCACTTACTGTTCAAATCACAGCTGATCCTGCCACAATAAAATCCGAAGAAAAAACGCAGATCACAGTCTACGTTAAAAGTGATGAACAAACCGTATCTAACGCAGCAGTTTCAGTATCCGCCAGCAACGGAAACCTTTCCACCACAACAGGAACCACCAATTCAGACGGCCTCTTCCTACTTGACTTTACAGCTCCCCAAACAATAACTCTCCTCAGCATCACCATAACAGCATCCGCTGAGAAAACTGGATACATGAGCATCACAGGACAGGCAGTGATAACGGTAGAGCCAAAAGTACTTATCGTCAGCATCACTGCAGAACCCAGTACCACGATTTCGGATGCAACAGTAAACGTAACCGTTCATGTGGAATATGGCACAGCAATTTCCAATGCTAATGTCACCTTAACATCAGAAACCTTCTCTGCAACCGGATTAACCAACGCAATCGGCGATGTAAAATTCACTCTCACAGCGCCCCAAGTAAATGAATCATCCAACATTACTCTCACAGCAAAAGCTTCAAAGAGTAATTATGCTAACGGACAAAGCCAACTACAAATAACTGTTAACCCTGGACAACTCTATATTCAATTAGGAGTCACCGAATCCATACTTGATTCAGAAGGCTCAACAATTATCCTCGTTTATGTTACATGCAACAACACACCAGTCAAAGATGCCTTAGTCACTATGTCGTCTAACCATGGAACCTTTCCAATATCAACAAACCTCACTGATTCACAGGGCTATTGCAAATTCGTCTTTAACGCTCCAAGAACAAATGTGCAACTTAACGCAACTATAACGGCTAACGCAACAAAAAATGGATACATAAGCGAAGAAAACCAAATAACCTTCACTGTGGCACCGGAAACTGGAGGCGGCTTGTCACTAATAACAATACTTCTCCTCGTCATTCCAATAGTGATTGTGGTTATAGTTGCTGTGTTGATTAAGTTGAAGGTTATCACGTTCTCAGCTGAGGGAGCACGATGAGTAGCGTATCGTCAGACACAATACTTAATAGACTGAACACCTTAAAAAGATAGGAGAAAAACAAATGGCCAAACTACGGGTTAGAGAGAAACTAGCTAAACTTAAAACATTCAGAATCAAAATCAACGCTGGAAAACAGGAACAAGTAGTCATTCCACCAGCTCCCCCAAAACCCGTACCCAGAAACTTCAAAATCGTCAAGAGATACCCACTCTACGAACCCTTTGCCCACGTCGCCATAGCGAAAAACCCGAAAACAGGCGAAGTCCAATACATACTAGATGAACTTCAGCTTGACTCTGTTGAAAGAAGCCTTTACAAACGCATCTTGGACATTTTGCTTGCAGAGATAGAATCACCAAAAGAAGAAATCCTGGACCCTAGAAAATTCTTCGCAGAAGAAGCAAAAAAGATTGTTGACAAATATCGAATAAGCTTAGGCTGGCTGCCAGACGTCTCATGGTACAAAATCCTCTATCATGCAGAAAGAGACCTTGTAGGCTTCGGCAGAATTGACGCCCTCATGCGAGACCCAAACATCGAAGACATTTCATGCGACGGAGTCAACAGACCAGTCTACGTTTGGCACAGAAACTTCGAAAGCATCGAGTCCAACCTCAAATTCAAAAACGATGAGGAACTCGACAACATCGTCGTCAAACTTGTTCACATGTCTGGAAAACATGTAAGCTCAGCATTCCCAATAGTAGACGCTTCTCTACCCGGCAAGCACAGATTAGCGGTTTGCTACAGACATGAAGTTACACCCTTCGGAACAGCCTTCACCATCAGAAAATTCAGAGAAGACCCATACTCAATAATAGACTTGATAAACCTAGGCACCTTCTCAGAAGAAATGGCAGCATACTTCTGGACATGCCTCGAAAACAGAGCTTCCATAATGGTTCTAGGTGGAACAGCCGCTGGAAAAACCACCGCCCTAAACGCCATGACATGTCTAATCAAACCTGGAAACAAAGTAATCACCATAGAAGAAACAGCTGAGCTTAACCTCCCACTTGAGAACTGGATTTCACTCATCGCTAGACAAAGCTACGGTCTAGGCGGAAGCAGAGTCGGCGAAGTAGCACTTTTTGATCTTGTAAAAACCTCAATGAGGCATCGCCCAGACATACTTATTGTAGGCGAGATCAGAGGCCAAGAAGCATACGTGCTTTTCCAAGCATTAGCCACAGGACACGGAGGCATGTGCACAATGCACGCTGAGAACGTAGACACTGCAGTCAAGCGTCTAACACAGAAACCCATGGACATTGCGCCAGCCTACATTTCTTTGATGAATCTTGTTCTATCAATTCAAAGAGTTCACCTAACAAAAGGTGGAGAAAAAAAAGCATACAGGCGTGTAATGAACATTAACGAAGTTGCAGACTTTGAAGATTACAGATGCACGTTTGAATGGAATCCAACAAAGGACGAGCACATACCAGCATTCAACAAAAGCATAATGCTCTCAGGTATTTCTGAACGAATAGGTGTCAGCAAAAAGGAGTTGCTTGCAGAAATAAATAATCGCAGAGATGTTTTGCATTGGATGCGTGAACACGACATAAGAAGCTACAAAGATGTTGCCTCGATAATCGCAGAGTACTACGCCAGACCAGAAAAGATTTACGAAAAAATTATTGCAGGAGAAAAGGTGGAGACAATTGCGCTTTCTAGAAAGTCTTGAAGCTTGGTCCTTTCGCCTCTTCGGAGGAATAGCACCATCCTTCTTGAAGCGTATCTTCGAGTTTAGGAATTACTTGGAAAGAGCAAAAATCAAGATCTACCCAGAAACATATGTCTCATTAATGTTCTTCATCGCCATGCTAACTCTTCCAATATCAATCACCGCTGTTGTACTGATATACCTTTATGGTTTCCTTCCACTAATCTTCCTAGTGCCTTTTCCATTTTATGTGATGATAGGCTTTCTGTTAATACCTATATCCCGAGCCAGCGAAAGAGCCAACAACCTGGAAAGAGAGATGCCCTTTGCAGCCACCTACATCAGCGTCATGGCATCAGGAGGCATAGCACCATACACAAGCTTCAAGCGGTTATCAAACGTTGAACTGATGCCAGCCATGAGAAGCGAAGCAAGAGAAATCGTAAAGGATGTGGAAATCTTCGGGATAAATCCTCTAACAGCACTTGAAAATGCGGCAAAAAAGAACCCCCTAGATATTTTCAAGGATTTTCTCGCGGGCTATGCCTCTACAGTCATTATTGGCGGTGACATAGGACATTTCCTTGAGAGAAAAGCTGAAGATATTTTCAAAGCTAGAGCCCTGCGTGTTAAAGCTGCAGCTGAAAGGCTTGGAATGCTTCTGGAAACCTTCATCATTGTAATGGTGTTGATGTCACTCTGCTTCTACATTCTGTTCAGTGTAGAATCCATCTACAGTACGGGCGCGTCATCGTTTTCAGGCATACTTCTCTATACATATCTGTTCACCCCGATGCTTTCATTACTGTTCATCTACTTGGCACACAGCATGCAGCCTAAAACTCCGATAACAGACACTCGTCCATACAAGGTCTTCGGAGTCACCAGCTTAATAGGCATAATGCTTTTTCTGCTGTTCACGAACTTCATGGGATACGTACAAGTTCCTTTCTTCAGCTCCCTTCAAACAATAATTGACTTACCTATTGCCATAGCTATCGCCCTAGTCGTTTCAACGGCGCCAGCCGCTATCGTATACAGCAGGATCTCGAAGAGAAAAGAAGGAATGGAAAGCGGTATCAATAGTTTTCTAAGAGATTTAACTGAAACCCGTAAGACTGGTTTGTCACCTGAGAACTGCATTGAAAGCCTATCCCGCAGGGATTACGGGGTGTTCAGCAAGGAACTACGAAAAATAAGTGCAGAGATTTCTTGGGGTATTCCCATACATAAAGTGATAATGGACTTTCTGAAGAGAACACGAAGCTGGATGACTCAAATCGTAATGTTCTTGCTAGTTGAAACAATAGACGTTGGAGGCGGAACAATTGCCATGATAGAGTCTTTGGCAAGATTCAACCACTTAACCAGAGAAGTGGAAAAAGAAAAGAAGATGTCGGTGCGCCCATACATTTTGATGCCTTACTTCGCTTCAATATTGCTAGTAGCAACAACAACGATGATGATAGGCTTCACCGCGGGCACTCTCGGCGCCCCAGCAGCTGCTGGCATAGTCGAAACAGGACCAAGCCAAGACATCGGCCCGATGGTAACAATCTTCACAACCTCATGCATTTTCCACAGTTTCCTAATAGGCCTAGTCGGAGGCAAGATCAGCGAGGAATCCATTGCAGCAGGTTTCAAGCATGCTTCACTTCTGGT
>SOJA01000058.1 GCA_004376975.1 Candidatus Bathyarchaeota archaeon | reverse complement strand
CTAAGTGAGGGGAGACAGCCACCGACCCGGGTTCAAATCCCGGCCGGAGCACCAACACAAACTTCAAATCCCCATTTTAATAGTTTAATTTCAGAAATACAATGGCAAACAAGGGAGATAATGAGGAATACCAAATCACCGTAAAAATGGTTATAGATGGTGAATTTGTGGATGAAGAAATATTGTTGGATACAATCTCCAGAGGCGATCAAAATGATTATTATCCTGATATTGACGAGGAAACTGGAGAGATATACGTAATTCCAGAGTTTCCAGCATCCATGGCTCTTCCGATATTCATGGTAGTAACACTGACCGCAGTTTTAGTCTTTAGAAAACAATTAATTATGAAGATTTGAGTAAGCTGTATACGTAGGGCAGGCTAGGAATTTACTGGATGTTTCGACGTATATGGTGGTTATTCGGAAATAATATCCAATATCTACAATACTAGCGCCTGGTCCAACCAAAAATGCTAAGTTCTGGTGCACCCTTCTAAAGAGGAGAGTGAAATCGGATTATATGTCAGATAATTTGTCGACAACATACGAAGCAAATGAGAGAAAGACCGTATTCTTAAGTAGGGTTGCTCTATCTGTAATTTTATGCGGGTATATTGTAGCTTTTTTCGGTTCTTTTGCAGCTGCAGAACCCCATTATCGACTCACTGCTATACTTGAAGCGAACCCAAGCCGTTATTTGATTTACATTCGGAATACGTTGCTCTTCTTGGTTTTACCGATGGCTGTTGTCTTGGTTTTGACTCTAATCGTATATGTAGGGAGGAGAGAATCCCTGACATGTATTCTTAATCTATGGCCCATTTTATTGGTTCTTGGTTCCATCTCCTCTTGGTATGGACTCCTTGGGATTCGATGGGTTAATTCCAATTATTCTGACGCTATATCCTGGCTCAAGAGTTGTGGAAACTACACCGTAGAAATCGACAACCTTATTTTAGCAGTTTATAGGACTGTAACGGTGGGCAACATCCTATTGGTAATCACTGGCATCCTCCATTTGCTCGCACCAGCATTCAAGCGTCTGTCCAAGACTTGATCCAAATCATTTCAACATGATGAAACTGACTATATGAAAGGAAGGAATACTCTAGATTCTGACTGTATCTTCGATTGGATTAAGAACTGAGATGGACTAATTGAATTCTTATTTCAAGAGCCTTCGGTTGAGCCTTGGATTTCGAAGATGAAGAAGAAAATATCCTCGCTTTTTGGAATCTTGAATCGCAAGTCTACATCGTGGAATTGCTCCAGATCGACTCTATCTTCATCATCATGCAATAAAAGATGTTCCACGTCCCCAAATTCACTGTGAATCGCTTTGCCCAGAAAGTACTCGTGCAACTCACCTTGAGGTGTCACAACGTAAAGCCTCACGAAATCGATGTGACTGATGGAGTGATTAAGCTCTCTCAGACGCAACAAGTAATTCTTCCCCAAAGGCACAAGCGAATCTTGCAGTATCACATGATGAAGAGTAACATCGGAATTTCCAGGGAAGTGAAATGTAAATTCTTCTCCGAAATCCGAACCATTCCAAACGAACAACGTCGGGCTTCTCGGGTGACAGTCTGGACAGCCACCTCCGCCCGGTGGCGGTGTTGGCGGAGACCAGAGCAAAGTATCTGGATCAAGCGTAGATCCATCAGAAGTTGGGTAGAAATGTACGTAATTCCGATAGTAACTTGCATCAACATCGTTGTAGGGATCTCCTCCCCATCTGAATACATTATCAAAATAGGAGTTTTCCCCATCTGTTGAATATGCGAAAGATATCTTTGTCCATGAAGATGAACCAACCTTTTTGTAACTAGGATCTATTAGGTATGAATGCCATCCAGTGGTCCCAATATTGTACTCACTCCATGCACCAAAGAATTGCAGCCACTTCACAGTGTTGCCCAAGGGAATAAAGCCCCAATATCTCTCTTCTGTGCCAACCATGAAATATGGATTTGCTGACTCAGCAGCATAGTATCGATAAAGATGATGAGTTTGTCCATTTACAGTCGCATAGTAGTCAACGTAGTCCGATTGCCCAGGAACTGGGTGGTCCGTCCATTTCATTGTCAGATTGACATAACTGCTGACATGAAGGTCAGGAATGGAAGCTTTCCAAGAACTGACAACTATACTATACCCTGGAAGGCAATCATGCCATTCATGCACTTCATGAACTTCTGCGTGAACAAACGGATCGGATTCTGTTCCGTTCAGAAGTAGTCCATAGGTATATCCCCAATCAATAGCATAGCAACCTCCATGTTCACTGTCTTGTCCTTGTGCAGCAATTCCTGCCAGCAGCCAGTTGTCCTCTTGGATTACAGATGTATCAGTTCCGTCAAACGAAACTATCACACTTACCTCTCTTGCGTTTGGGGCCCTCGTAGGAGGCCATCTGGAGGCATTTGTCGCATACAGCCCTATGTAAGGTTGAGTTGCATTTTCTGTAAAGATTTGCGTTTCTAGTATCGGTTCAACTTCTTCAACTAGAGGGCTGTTTGGTGCTTTTACAGTGTGTGGGTACAACGGCACAAGCAAGAAGAAAACGAATATGAAGATATTTAGATAGATTCTTAATTTTGAGATTTAATTTTCCCCTTCTTTTTCTCGCCACAACATGCATGCATTTGATAAAATCCCGGCCGGAGCACCATTGTATCCCAAACTACTTACACACATACAAAAACCAAAAAACGTAAATTCAACTGAAACACACTTTCAATTATGCGAAAGGAACTGACAAAAAAATTATTGATAGAATTGCTTAGAAACTCTAAGGAAAGCGATAGAAAGCTGGCTAAGAAGTTAGGAGTTTCACAGCCTACTGTAACACGGACTCGTGGCAAAATTGAGCGTGAAGGTCTCATCAGAAGCTACACCGTTATCCCTGATTGGAAGAAGTTGGGCTTTGAGATATTTGTTCTAACTTTTGTTAAGATGAACCCAGAAGTCATGTCCGAAGAATTATACCGGAAGCTAAGGAACTATGCAGCGAAGTTTTCTAACGTGATTTTTTCCAGCCGCGGACAGGGATTAGGCATGACTGGAGTGATAATGTCTCTGCATAAAGATTACAGAGACTACTCTCAGAAAATAGGCAAATTCAGAAATGACTGGGCACAATACTTGGAGGATTTGCAGAGCTTCATAATGGTCACAGACGAGGGTGAAATCAAAGAATTCTCATTCAGATATCTTGACGAGAACCTCCTCAAATGAAATGCTAACACGATGGAAAACCGAATTGTCAATCCAATAAGTAGTATCTACATATGCATACATAGTAGCCCATTTGTCCCAATTGGGCAAGCTCTCTTTGCTGATCCCTAGGTTGCACTGGCAGCTATTGCTATGAAAACAGAGCGTTTGAGGGATGTATTGATGTTAAACTTTAATTCTAGTTCAAGGTTAATCAGAGATGGTGAAA
>SOJA01000151.1 GCA_004376975.1 Candidatus Bathyarchaeota archaeon | reverse complement strand
ATTTTCGCTCCCACAATTGCATGGTGAACGCTGTGAGTTTTCGAGCGTCCAATATCATGTAGCAGGGCTCCAGTTTCCACAAGTTTCTTATCAACAGCTAGTCCATTTTCCTCACATGCCTTTGCGATTTCTGCTGCAAGTTTAGCCACTGTTTCGCAGTGTTTTATCACGTTTCTTGAGCATCCGCTTTCACGGAGAAATTGTGTCGCTTGGTCTCTTGATGGAAGCTTTCTACTCACCCATTTCCTTCCTCAACTGTTCCACTTTTCCCGTCAGCACTTCAATGATTTCGCTATTGTTATGATGCATTAAGGGTTTACCGCATGCGGGGCATTTAAACAAAAGCTCCATAGAGTCTTCAAAAGGAACTTTCTGGCATCCGGGAGTATGACAGTAATAGAACTCATGATTCTTCTCGTATTCAAGCCGTAAAACAAGTTTTTCAAGTACCCGACGCTTTTGGCTCAGTATGAACCCTTCCAGTTGGTCTGGTTGCAGTTTCCAGTGAAATATGAACCATCCAGTGTTTGGATCACGTGTTCTCCTTAGGCTGACGAGGGAGTGGTCATAGAGTTTGTAGAGGATTTTGCGGATTGAATTCAGCCTTATATCCGTTTTGCTTGCTATCTCGTCGTCCGTTGTCTCAGACAAGCTTTTAAGTATCTCTATTAGTTTAACGGCTTCTTCCTCGCCTAAAGCTTCTGCAACCTTCATTAACACTGAATCATTGATAGATACTAACATAGTTATCCTTTTTGCTTAGCTTGTTGAACATCTGTTTTTCTCTGTAATAATTATGGGTAATCTGTAATTTAAATATCTTCGTGAAAACTAAATTTAGTTTTCAGTCGCTTAAATAGGTTACGTTAAGTTCAGAATAGGCACAACGCCGTAAAGGAGAATGAGATGTCACTGATTTTGTATGATTGAAGAAACTAGACATAAGCGGGTTTTGCTTGCGTTTCTATAAAAGCCAGTGCAATAATTTTTTCTTTCAGTTTCCTTTTTTCGGGACTCTAAAATGCGAGTCTTTCCCTGCGCTTATGTAGTCGCCACCCATCCCGCGGATTATCGACGCTATTTTTGCAAAGTTATCTGATCCCAGAAATTGACGAGGCTTTATGATTATATATTCTTCTTTCTCATCAAAATCCAGTAAATTCTCCAAGCTTTCAGGAAACATCATTTTTATGTCTTCTATTGAAGTCTTTTTTTCGTAACCCGTGTGTGCTACGGCTTCAGAAGTAGGAGCAGAGAGGGCAGCTGTTGGTTGAGCGATTTGTGAAACCGCTAAAGATTTCAGCGACCCAGAAACTTGTCTAAGATCGTCCGCAACACTGTTCAAGATTATGAGAAGCTCATCAATCCTTTCTGTAAGTTTCTCAATCCTCTCCGTATCTTCGCTCATAACTTTTCTTCCTTCCAAATCCTTAATACTCATTGCATTTATTAACTGTTTGTCAACTTTGGAGAATCAGAGTAATTTCAAAGAACGTTTGGAAGGAAGTCTCGGCACCCATGATTGAGGTTGATGGGAGTAAAAAAAGCGGGAGCGGCACAATTCTCAGGATTTCCGTAGCTCTAGCCACCATTATTGGGCAACCACTACACATCTGCAACATTAGACAGGGCAGACCAAAGCCAGGCTTGAGGCCTCAGCATTTAGAAGCAGTTTTGACTGCAGCAAAACTCTGCGACGCTGAATTAGAGGGTGCAAAGCTTAACTCGCTCGAGCTCTGGTTCAGGCCTAAAAGAGTGAAAAGTGGACAGGTTGAGGCTAAAATTGGGACTGCTGGAAGCATTCCAATGCTTTTGTTGACCGTGCTACCAATCTGCGCTTCCGCGGAAAATACCATATGTTTACATGTGTCGAATGGTGGAACGGATGTTCGACATTCACCTACCATTAACTACATGCGCTACGTATTTTTGCCGACACTAAAACGTATTGGACTAAACATTGCTTCTTCAGTTGACAGGTACGGTTACTATCCAAAGGGAATGGGTGAAGTGACATTAACCGTGGAGCCGTGTCAGTCTCTAAAGCCACTGTGCCTAGAGAATTTCGGCCGAGTAAAGACCATAAAAGGAGTCTCGGTATGCACTTTCCTTGCTGAAAGAAGGGTTGCTGAACGTCAAGCTAAATCGGCGAGTGATTACCTGAAGGAAAAAGGGTACGTGACAGAATTTCAAATAGTGAACGATAGATCAAATCCCCTACAGAAGGGCAGCTCCCTTGTTTTATGGGCTGAAACAGACACTGGCGTGATACTGGGGGCCGACGCAATTGGGGAACTTGGCAAGAGAAGTGAAGTCGTTGGGAGGGAGGCTGCAGAAAAGCTCTATACAGAGATCTCCGCGAAGCCTACAGTTGATGTGCATTTGGCTGACATGCTCATCCCATATATAGCGTTGGCGAAAGGCAAGTCATCATACCTAACCCGAACAATTTCAGAGCATTTGGAAACAAATATCTGGTTAACTGAAAAGATACTTGGCTTGAGATTCAGCCTTGAGAAGGTTAATGGACTTTTCAAGATTGAGAAAATGAGCCTTCAGTGATTTTATGCTTAAGAAATCAATGTGCCTCAAGGTTCCAAAGGGTTATGGCGAAAAAGCTATAGTCCTATCCAATAAGCTGAAAATCATTAACAGAGAACTGGAAATCCGAAGAGACAAAGATTTCATTTATGTTCCACTTATCCGTCAGCCATCAAAAAGCATGTTAGAAGAATTCAAAGAGCGACTGTTGGATTGCGGAGTTATAGCCTATGCTTTTCCAGAAAGAAAGAAGCAATCAACAACATTCGTCGAATTACTTGAGAACAAGCTTCCTTCACATTTGTTAGTTAGCCTGCCACGCGCAATAGACTTTGTCGGAGACATAGCCATAATTGAGATTTCTCCGGAGCTTGACGCCTATAAAAATGTCATCGGCGAAGCAATTCTGAAAACATGCAA
Source organism: Candidatus Bathyarchaeota archaeon (assembly GCA_004376975.1). The sequence goes on along the minus strand of SOJA01000151.1, from coordinate 8,161 downwards.
AAATGTGCAGACAATTCTTGCCAAGGCAGGAGCCGTAACTGGGCCCTATCGGCTGAGAAAATTCAGAATAATCGCTGGAGAACCCAGGACAGAAACAGTGCACAGAGAATATGGATGCAAGTATTATGTGGACCTTGCCAAAGCCTACTTTTCTCCACGTCTCTCATATGAACACAACAGAGTTGCATCTCTCGTTAAAGAAGGTGAGACAATTACAGATTTGTTTGCGGGTGTTGGCCCCTTCTCGATACTAATCGCAAAAACTCATGAGAAGGTGAAAGTACACACCATAGACGCAAATCCAAATGCGATTGAATTTCTGAAGAAGAACATCAGGGTCAACAGGGTGGAAAACAAAGTCTGTCCCATTTTGGGAGACGCAAGACGGATTGTCAGGCAGAGACTTCTTGGAATTGCTGACCGTGTGATTATGAATTTACCTGGAAAGTCCTTAGAGTTTGTGGATACTGCTTGTGAGGGAATCAAACCAACAGGCGGCATAGTACATTTCTACAGTTTTGTGAATGCTTCCAATTCGCCCGAGAGTGTTAAGCAGCAGTTCGGCAATGCTGTTAAGAAGTGTGGAAGGAAGGTGGAAAAAATTTTGTGTTCAAGGTTTGTCCGTGCTACAGCTCCATATGAGTGGCAAATCGTTTTTGACGCAAAAATCCGTTAAACATTGATGGTTAGGGTGATCTTCACTCTTTGGTTTGGTTTTTTCAGCTTTTGCACAATTTTTGTTGACAAGTCGCATGCAGCCTTGTCTGCTTTAACTGCCAATGTTCGACTGCAAATGTAACTGCTTTTTCTTACAACAATGTCTGTTGGATGCGTTAAAAACAGATGTGGGTTTCCGAAAGCGTGCACAACGTCACTGGCGTCTCCAGCTTCAATTAACATGGTCATTTCAGCTTTTCTAATCCGCAGATTCTTTTTGAACTCAGGGCTTAAATCCGCAACAGATTTGTCAGCTGCAACAGCAATGATGCAATTGCCTCTCTTTGATATTCCGGTTTCTTTTGTGATTTCAAGTGTCGATCTATGCGTAGCTTGAATGTTTTCATGTCCATAGGCAAAAAAGATTTCAGTTGTTTGCATATTAAACAGCTCGGATTATTGCTGAACCATTTTGTGCATTATTGTGTTATGTTCTATTCTGAAATAATCTTGCACAAAACCGATTAGGCGAAGACAATGTTCATGGTGGAAGTGGGTGGCCGGAGTGCATTCCCAGTGGATTTTAGCGAGGGCTATTCTGGCTTGTTTCTGCTTTGCAGCTCCTAACTCTTTGCTCAACAACTGTTTCCTACACCTTTTCTGACTTTCCTTTACAGCGGCTATGTCTTCAAGCAATGCTTGATGATTGTGAACTCCCTCTCATGTATGTCCCATAACCTTTCGTTTTTTTTAAATGTCACAAAAGATGAATCTGATTTTTTCTTTCAAACAACCTAGAATGTGCCCACAGCATTTCTTCTTGTTGGTGTGAGAGCTAGTCACCATTGCAGTTTCAGAAACGATGTTCAAATTGCTTCTGCACAATTTTCTAATTCTTACCAGTTTGATCACCAACCGAAATTACTCGAGAACTTCTATCGAATCAACTTTTCCATCTCCGTCCAAATCGAATCCTTGTATTGCTGTTGCAAATGTGTCCTCACCGTGATAATTCTTCAAGGTTTTCTTCCAAAAGTTTGTTAAAGCTAATACGCATGCTTTTGTGCCTACTGCCTTGTTTCCCGCCAAAACTATTATTCGTTTAGTGTCATCCCATGGATTAACGATTTTGGCTATTAACCCAACTGTATCCGCCGTATAAACACGTGAGGTTTTTTCAGAAACTAAACCGCCGAATAAGAAGCCTTGCTCTGAAGGTTGCATGTTAAACCTTATCGGTAAATGCTTATTCACTTCTTGTGTTAGAAGGTTTGTTCCAGGTCCGCCGACTAGGATGAGATTGTTTTTCTCTTCTTTCTCAGCTTTCACGTCAACATCAAGCTTTATTGCAAATTCTTCAGGCATCTTGGAGAATTGTCCCAGAAAGAACGTCAAATATGAAGCGTAATGACCATCTCTAGCGTTTGTTTTGAATGGTCCGTGAGGTTCAGGGCTGCCTACAACTATTTTTCCTTCAAATACGCCGTCCTGTCTGATGAATCCTGTAAATAATTTGCGTATTTGCTCATCCATGCTTCGAAGCGAGAATGTTTGTATTGTCCTGTATCCCTGTGGAAGCTCTATTCCAAATGCTGGTGAAGCTGTCTTGTAGTATCTTGCTGTTGCCCCCTTCTTTTCCTCTTCTCTGGCAACTACTACAGCTCCTGCCTTCACCAGCTTCCTTATATGATAGTAAACATTCTGCTCATGAATTCCTAGCTGTTTAGCTATTTCCAGTGGATACATTTCCTTTTCAGAAAGGGAAACCAAAATCCTCCAACTAAGCTTGTTCAAAATCATTTTCAGTTGAAGCGGATCCTTGACTATCATGATCTCTTTAACTTTGTGTTTGTTGTCTTCTTCGTGAAGCAACAGTTTTCTACTCATAGCTTTTCATATGCATAAAGACTTCAGTAATTTATTAATACTTGTCCGAAACAAGCTTACCGTGTGTTTATAATTTGAAAATAAGATAGTTGTGGGAAGATAGAGCATGTTTAGAGAACGCTTGAAGGAGAATACTGCTCCGATAACTTACGAGATATGGTTCCCTAGAGGCTTCAGAGTGAGCCAGCATCTTAAGCGGTGATAAACCTTTGGGAAGGCAGGACACTTCTAAAGAAGTGTGGGAAGTCACATCTACAAAGCTTTGTGAAATAGTTAAAAGCTTGAATAAAGGCTTCGCGTATGATTGTGGTGATTTCATCAAAATTGATGGGAAAACAGATTTTTTTGTAGGTGGAGCCATAGTATTTGACAGAAAGGATGAAGTGAAAAAAACTGCCAAGAAGATTGACGCTGGATTTGACTTTTTCCAGTCGCAAATAATCTTCAACCATACAGACGTGCTAAACTCCTTTCAAGAAGCTGAAAAAGAAGGATTAATCATAAACAAGCCGGTTTTAGTCGGCTTCTCTCCCCAACCATCAGAGAAAGCACTAACAAGGGTTTTTAAATTTCTACACGCAGAAATCTCTGAACAATTGTTGAATCGACTTAAGCGCAGTGATAGTTTTGCAGAAGAATCAATACTGATGTATTTGGAAATTGCAGACAAGTTAAAATCAGCCCTTTCCTTCAAATACAAAATTGGCTTCCACATAATGACTTTAGGTCACGATGGCTTAGGGCGAAAGATTGTGGAGGAGTTGAGGAAGTAAATGCTCGGCTGTTACGTAACCGGGATACTTCCTCGACCCAGCGAGTTAATAAAACAAACAAGAGCCTATGAACGAGGACGAATCAGCAGCAAAAAGCTGAATGAATCCTTTACAAAAGCAACTAATACAGTGATAAGCGCCCAGTTCTCTGCGGGATTGAATTATGTCACTGATGGAATGTTAAGATGGCAAGATCTGTTCAGACCCTTCACTAAATGTTTGAAAGGAGTAACTGTGGGAAGCCTCACAAGATGGTTCAACAACAACGCGTTCTATAGAAAGCCGATTATAACAGATCACGTTAAACGAGAAAAAGATGTAGTTAAGAATGTAACGTATCTTGACAAATTGCCTGAAAACCTTTTTTGGAAAGCTATTTTGCCAGCGCCATACACGCTTGCATCCCTTTCAGAAAACAAACATTATAAGGGTAAGACAGAGCTTATGTTTGAATTCGCCGAAATAATCAACGAAGAGATTAGAAGCTTGGCCGATGCAGGTTTTAGCTATGTACAACTGAGTGATCCAGCCTTGGTTTATGAACCATTAACATCTAAGCTTAGAGCTGATAAGTTGTCATTTGTGAAGGATGCACTGGAAATCGCTGTTAAGCGAACATCAGTTAAAACGTGTCTGCAAACTTTTTTTGGGGATTTTTCAAAAATTTTACCGGAAGCTCTAGATTTTCCCGTTGACCATTTGGGGATTGACTTGTACGAAACTGACTTCGGGAACTTGAAAAAATATAGCTTTGAAAAGGGCGTTGCCCTAGGTTTAGTGGACTCTAGGAGTTCGCTTGTTGAAGGAACAGATGAACTGGTTGCAGTTGCTGAAGAAATCATTGAATCTATATATGGCTCCGGTATTGGTGAAGTTTTCATCTGTCCGAACTGTGATTTGGATTTTCTGCCATGGGAAAGGGCGGAGGAGAAAATGAAAGTTTTGGGCTGTGTGACTAAACATCTCAGGGAGGAGTTTTCGTGAACAAGCTGTTTCCGACACAAGAAGTTGGAAGTTTAGCCAAGCCAAGATGGAGAATTAAAGGTTGCAGAGGAAAACCGCTGTCAAAGGAGGAGATAGCTGAAGCTGTGAACTGGGGAAGAAAGCTGGGAATTGAGAATTTAGAAGAACTAGTTAAGCTGCTACGTAACGGCTTTTCATTATATAAAAAAAGAACCCTGCTGGAATGGTCTGCCAAATTTGCAATCCGATTTTTTGAAACAGCGGGTTTAGATGTTGTTTTTGATGGTGAGCAATGGAGATCAGAAATGTATGAGCACGTTATGAGAAACACTGCTGGTTTTAAGTTTTTGGGATATGTAAAATCTTTTGATTACAGATATTTCAATAAGGCAGCCTGTATAGATACACCGAAGTATGGGAAATCCTTCTATCTTGACGAGTTTCTACTTACAAGAGAAAACACTGAAATGGTGATAAAGGTGCCTTTCACAGGAGCTTACACTCTTGTTGATTGGACTTTTAATGAGTACTACGAGAAAAAGTTCGGTAGGGGGATCAGAGACTTCAAAAGAAGAAAATTCAAGGCTAAAAAGGAGTTTCTTTTTAACCTGATAAGAGAAGTGATACGACCTGAAATCCGCAAGTTGGTGGATTCTGGTGCGAAGTGGATTCAAATTGACGAGCCTGCGGCGACAACTCATGTGACTGATGAAGAAATGGGGTTGTTTGTGGAATCTTTTAATGAAACAGTTAAAGGTTTTAATTGCAGCTTCAGCTTACACAATTGCTACAGTAATTATGAAGTTTTAGCTAAGATTGCTTGCAGATTGAGAAATTGCAGTCAATTATCTCTTGAATTTGCAAATAGAGATAGCAGACAAATCGGGATGGGGGATGCGAGAACGGGTTACAATGAGATACAGTTGTTTGAAGAACATGGGTTTCACGGAAACTATGGTTTGGGTGTAGTAGATGTGCACACAAATTTTGTTGAGCCGCCGGAACTTATCAGAGATAGAATATTGCATGTTGCAAAGATGATTGATGATCCCCGCAGAGTATATGTAAGCACGGACTGTGGCTTGAGAACGAGAACGTGGGAAATAAGCTTTAAAAAACTTAAGAACATGGTTCTAGGGGCTGAACTGGCAAGGAAGGCTTTGGAGTAGGAGACTATTACAACATTTTTTTTAGAGCTTTTACAGAAATAACTGTGGTTTCTAATTGAATTTCCATGTATTATGAAAAGTTAGTTATTAGAGATTTTTTAGAAGTTGAATTTTTATACTAAAAAAGCTTATAGATGTTGAAGCTGCTAGATAGAACTTGTCTAAAATTCAAAGTTAAGAAATGAGGCATAGAAATGTGTGGGATATTTGGTTGCGTTTTGAAGGATGGAGATGCTGCTCCTGTAATACATGCTGCCTTGAAAAGACTTGAATACCGCGGCTATGACTCTGTTGGAGAAGCAACACTACATGATGGTAAGTTACACGTGAAAAAAGACCAAGGAAAAATCGATGAAGTTCACAAAATTCATAACCTAGATGATCTGCCTGGAAACATCGGCATTGGACATACACGATGGGCTACACATGGTGCGCCATTAGAAGTCAATGCGCATCCACATGTTGACTGTAGCGGGCAAATAGCTGTGGTCCATAATGGGATAATAGAAAATTTTGTCGAGCTGAAGCTGGAATTGGAGAACCACGGTCACATTTTCAAATCTAAAACTGACACTGAAGTTATAGCTCACCTTATTGAGGAAGCCTTGAGGACTCATCCTTCCATGAGCCTTGTTGAAGCTGTGCTTGAAGCTTTAAGGAAGCTTGATGGTTCATATGCAATCGCCGTAGTTTCAACGAAAGAACCTGACAAAATAATATGCGCCAGACATGAAAGTCCACTCGTTATTGGAGTAAATGAGAATGCAGTTTATTGTGCCTCTGATATTCCTGCATTCCTACCTCTAGCAAACAGAGCGGTTGTGATTGAGGATGGCGAGCTTGTCATTCTCTCACAGAAAGGTTTTGAAATAAGAAACATTTCCGATTCAAGTGTAATTGTCCGGGAACCCAAACTTATCGATTGGGAGCCTGAAATGGCTGTAAAGAAAGGCTATCCACATTTTATGTTGAAGGAAATCCATGAACAGCCAGCTTGCCTGAAAAACACGCTTAGAATGCAGGAGCACTACCTTGATCTGCTGGCGACTTTTCTTGACAGGGCCCGCCAAGTGTTCTTCGTGGCCTGTGGAACATCCTACCATGCCTGCCTAGCTGCATCCTACATGTTTTCTAAACTTGCTTTCCTAACAACCTATCCAGTTATCGCTTCGGAGTTTATTGAACAACACGGCAAATCTGTCAACATTGACAGCACAATTTTGACTGTGAGCCAATCCGGCGAAACAGCGGACACTCTGGCTGCCGTAAACTGCGCCCGTGAAAGAGCGGCGACAGTTCTTGGATTAACCAATGCTATTGGTTCAACTTTGACGAGGGTTTCACGAGTCTACATCGGCCAACAGTCTGGCCCAGAAATAGGGGTGGCTGCAACGAAAACATTCACGTCACAGCTTTCAGTGTTGGCTCAAGTGGCATTAAGGCTGGCAAAGAAAAGAGGCAAGGTTTCGCAGGATGAAATGGATTTTCTTGCAGAAAAATTGGAGATGCTACCTGACACTGTTGAAACAATAATTCAAACACAAGAAGAAAAAGCAAAACAGATAGCAAAGAAATACAAGAATGCGAAAACATTCTTTTTCTTAGGTCGTGGAGTAAGCACAGCTACAGCTTATGAGGGTAGACTTAAACTCATGGAAATAGCTTATGTGCCGTCTATAGCTTTTCCAGCTGGGGAAAGCAAGCATGGACCCATAAGCCTTGTAGAACCCGGGTTCCCTGTTGTTTTCATTTGTCCCAAAGATGGAACCCGCAGAACGTTGATGGGTAATATTATGGAAATGAAGGCGAGAGGAGCTTCAATAATCGCTGTGATTGAGGAAGGGGACGAAGAAATTAAAAATCTGGCTAACGATTATATGGAAGTGCCCAAGGGTATTCCTGAGGTTCTATCGCCGATACCTTATGTCGTTCCATTGCAGCTTCTAGCATACTATATGGCTATTGAAAAAGGCTTTAACCCAGACACTCCGCGAAACCTTGCAAAATCTGTTACTGTGCAATAGTTTCTCTTTTTATTCTACATCTTTCTTTTGAATACAAACATGTTAAAAAGGTCTATTCCACAATATTTCATCTGGTGCTTGACTTGGAGAAAAAAAATTGGAAAAGACTCGTTGAGTTACTAATAAAGGAAGGTGTTCTCCGCTCACCACAGATTATTAAGGCAATGCGGTCAGTGCCTCGTGTAAATTTCCTTCCAGAGAACATGCAATCTTATAGTGCTGCTGACACGCCGCTTCCAATAGGGTTTGGACAAACTGTTTCAGCGCCACATAGCCTCAGCTTTCACGCTGGGCTAGGCGAAACATGGTTTCAATAATGAATGAAGCCCTCCAATTGGAAGTCGGCTACAAAATGCTGGAAGTCGGAGCTGGTTCAGGATGGCACGCAGCAACAGTAGCTGAGATAGTTGCACCCAGCAATACGCCAAGAAGCAAATGGGGGCATGTATACACTGTGGAAATAGTCCAAGGCTTAGCTGAATTTGCTAGAAGAAATGTCATGAAAGCTGGGTACGGAGACCGCGTAACAATAATCTGTACCGATGGCTCTGTAGGCTATTTAGAGAAAGCCCCCTACGACAGAATTCTCGTAACTGCTGCCGCGCCGGATATTCCTAAGCCTTTAGTTGAACAGTTGAAACCCAATGGCGTTATGCTGATTCCTGTTGGAAGCGCACACCTGTTCCAG
>SOJA01000170.1 GCA_004376975.1 Candidatus Bathyarchaeota archaeon | reverse complement strand
GCCAGTGCGACTGCGACAAATAAGAAAATTATGACCAAAGGCAATATTATAAGCCAAGGCAATGTTATGGCTGATGAAAATTCAGGTATTATTAGTTGGCCTGAATATTGGTCATCCATCACTGGATGTGGGTAAACATCATAGTTCTCTGGGTAAATGCCGATATCATGATATGATTGCAAGAATTCTGGAACTACGAAAACTGTTTCATTCATGTATTCCTGTACAAGAGGCGTCGAAAAGTTGAAGGCTTCCTCAAGTGACACCACTCCATCGCTGTCAGAATCTGCGGATGAATTGCACAGTGCGCTGGTGAAGTAGTAGTTCCAAACGCTCCCTATTATTGGAAGCCCTTCCTCCTCAACACCGGCCCAACTCACCTCATCGGATGAACAGCAAGCCAAGGAAATGTGAGGTGCCGCATCGTAGCGGATAGGTTCAATAAATTCTTCTGCCAGACAAGTGTCGATCATAAGAATCTTCTTTGACGTGACCAGTTTTTCCCAGTCGTCGGGGAACCAATCGTTCCACAGAAGAACGTTACGCATCCACATTCCATGTGTAAATATGTAAAGCAACGCAACATCTTCAGAACTGGTATTATTGTTCAGCCATTCTAATGCCTCTTGAACTGTTGGAATTGTCAAATTGTCGTGTTTCACATACATGTGGTCACTATTCCAACCCAAATTCACCAAAGCCTCTTGCATTCTCTGAGAATTGGTGAAGTTAACTGGCAAATCGGTCCATCCTTCGGGAAAATTATTCATTTCTAAAAGGACAGCCCATCCGTTAACCATCCGATCATCGAGCAATTCGTAAAGACTACTAATTTCATCGGATAACAAGTCGGTTGCTAGGACTTTTGAGGTCGAAAAATGTAGATTTAACAACGATAGTGAGGTGACAAACAACAAAACAATCTTGGCCTTCATCAAGCCTCCATTTCGATGTATCATAGGAAACACATTCAATACTTCAGAGATTCTTTTTTTATATTCTCTCAGATGATTTCCACAAATATTGAAAATAATCATTTCTGAAACACTGAAAATTCTACATTAGGTTGGGACGTAAATGCGCGCGCATATTCCTGAGGAAAAAATACTCTAAAATATCTTTTATATAAAAGAAAAATGCCTTCTTTTCATTCTCAAGAAATTTCCGATGAGAAGTGAATGCCCGAATGTTATCATTAAATACAACCTTACCTATTTTTCTAATCCTTAAAGAAACGTCATGATCTTCTGATGTGAGCAACTTTTCGTCGAATCCTTCAATCTTCCAGAAAGCATTGGTCCTGAATGCACAGGAAGCGCCCCAAAACAGAGGATAATTGATTCTTACCAGGATTTTCTGAAGGGCATTTGTAAGGCTGTAAAGATACGGTCTTTTTATTTTTTCAAGAGAAAACAGAGGACCGGTCACACAAGCAATACTCTGATCTTGGAAAGTCTCTACGATGCCTTTCAACCAAAATTTTGATGCAACTGTGTCCGCATCGATGAATGCCAACAGACTACCTGTTGCCATATTTGCTCCCAAGTTTCTTTGAATACTCGGGCTTTTTTCTAAGGAAATTACAATTTTATCTGCATATTTCTCCGCGATCTTCACAGTAGCATCTGAACTTCCACCGTCAACGACTATTATCTCAAAATCCTCACAGCCTTCCTGGTTTTTTAGTGAGATTAAACAGCTTTCTAAATAATCTTCTTCATTCAATGTAGGGATGATCGTTGAAACCAAAGGGTTCAGGACAGGTCACTCTCCAATAGTCTATTCTAGATGCATCTGCATAAAACATTTAACGTAAGTCTGGAAATATTTGAAAGGGACTATGTTCATGCACATACGAGTTCTGGCAAGATTAACGAGAATAAGGACGTACTTGCTCACACTATTTTCAATCATAGCTTTAATATTTCTGATCTCCCCGCAAAATCTTTTCTCTTCTAGAACGGTTATAGTCTTCTTTGCTAATCTCTTTATGACAGCCTTCGTGTACGCGTTTAATGATGTAGAAGATGCCGCTGATGACTACGACATCTTGGAAAAGAGAAAAAGAAACCCTATTGCCAACGGTGATTTATCAAGAACACAAGGATACCTGATTAGTTTCTTACTTCTATCAATTGGGTTGTTTTTACTATTGATTATTAGTCCCTTAGTTTTTTTCTTTGGTTTAGTCCTAGCTTTTGTAGGATTTTTCTATTCATGGAGACCTGTGAGATTCAAATCTATGCACTTTATAGATCTGATTTCGCACGTAATTTGTTTGGGTGCCCTTCAATTTTTCATAACATACTTGACATTCCGATCTATTGACCTTTTCGTTGTCCCCTTCTTAATGATAATTTTACCCTTTTCATTAATGGTTGAAATCCTCTATGAGCTTAGAGACTTCAATGTCGACAGAAAAGCAAACATAACAAACACAATTCAAAGATTCGGAAGGTTTGACATAAAGAATTTATTGATTACTTCCGGGGTGATAACAATTATTGGATTTACTGTCATATTCTTCGCCATTCCATCAGAATACAAGATGGTCATCCTTTTTGGTTCGATATTTTTAGCTATTGTAATTGTCTCAAAAGTGAACAGGTTTTTGAAGATGTATTGTTCGAAAACCTCCTTCAAATGAAGGTTAACTTGACACGCATAAGTCTTATGCGCGTGCTCTTGCTGTTTCCCAAAGATATTGAAAATAGTCTCTTGCAAACTTGACCAGTCCCATGTGATTTGACCATATGACAAGCGTTGCCTCGTCCTCACCAAGAAAAAGCAAAACCTCTCTACCATCTGCAATGACGCCTCCACCAAACATACTATCTCGAACCCTAACCTTCTCAATCCCAGCCAGCTTCTCCGCACCCCAATCTTTCGTAACCATAACTTGAACGTTAACTCCGCTGTCACATAAGCGACTCAACAATGGAACACCTGCATCCATAAATCCCTTCGCAAACAATGGAGCCGCAACCATTAATTCCTTCTTGGTCTCTTCCAACATCTCCCGCAGCTTCGCCAAAATGCTGAACTCCCCTCGTAAAATCCAAATGTCAGGCTTCTCACGTAGCTCTCTACGTCTATACAAAGGTTGTAGCTCGTTCACTACTGCATGTTTCCATTCACCCACCATATCCTCCAACCTTAGCCTAGCCGCTTCTAAAGCCTCAGAAGGAGACTTGGGATAATAGCGACGAGGCCTCCCACCCTCAGCTCTAACCCAACCTTTCTTTACCAAACTGTTCAGGGTCTCATAAATCTTGGAATAAGGAACCCCGCCTTGCCCACTAACTTTGCTTGCGGTCATGACGCCTTTTTCAAGTAACGCCAGATACGCACGAGTTTCATAGCTAGTCAATCCGATTTCACGTAAAACCTTCCTCGCTTCCTCGCTGACAATCACACTCAAACCCTTTTCACCTTCTGAAACGTTTGGAAACCTTCTTATACTCTATCTGCAATTCTGACGTA
>SOJA01000086.1 GCA_004376975.1 Candidatus Bathyarchaeota archaeon | reverse complement strand
ACGACTACAGACAATCACTCCAGAAACAATAAAAATCATTATAACAGGTTACCCTTCACTGCAAAATGCAGTTGAATCACTCAACCTAGGCGCAGACTCTTACATAATGAAACCACTCGAGCCAGCAGACCTATTAAAAACAATAAAAAACAAAATCAAAACACAACAACAAGCGGAAAAAATCACCAAAGAAAAACTAGCAGAATGGATTCAATCACAAACACGCAAGAAACAATCATCTAACTTCTACGAATTCCTAGAAGAAACAGCAAGCGAGCTCGCAGACTTCGGCTTAACAAAAACTCAATCTAAAACGTACATAGCAATAGTCGCCTTAGGCGTCGCCTCCGCATCTGAAATAGCCACTCTATCAAAAATCCGCAGAGAGGAAATCTATCGGGCAATACCTAAACTTGAAAAACATGGAATAATAACAAGAAAACTAGAGACACCAAGAAAGTTCTCAGCAATCCAACCAGAAAAAGCTATCCAACTACTAACTAAAATCAAGCTGAAAACCCTGAAAGAAGAAATCGAAAAACTCGAGCAAAAACAAGTCAAACTGATCTCCAAACTAAAAACAATAGAATTACCCGTACAACTAAACAGCTCCTCCATAGAGGTTATCTCTAGGCAAGACTGTACAATAATGAAACGTAGCGAGATGATGCAGAATGCTAAGCGACGAATTGATCTAATAACCTCTCGCAGAGACTTGAAAATGGCATATATCAACCCTCCAAAAAAATCCAATAAAAAACTTCTGAAAACAATAAAAACTCGGATAATAACTGAAAGCCAGCAACTGGACGAATTCATTAAATATATCATTCGATTTTCAGAAGCAAATGGCAGCCCAATTGAACTGAGACAAGTAGAAAAACTGCAATTTAACCTCTTAATAGTTGATGGCATGGAAGCAATCTGGGGAGAATTCAAAACAAAAAGCGAAAACCAGCGAAACCTATGGACAAATGATCCAGCACAAGTCGCGATTCTAAAAATGGCCTTCGAAAACATGTGGCAAAAATCTTCAACGCCGAGTTTTGATTGATAACAAGTACATGGAGATTAATTAACCTGCAAAGAGAAGATGTGTAAGGCATTCAACTTCTTTACGCCTTTACTTTGAAATGCAGGTGAAATGAACTCCGCCTATTTAACAGTGACGCTCTGAACATCTTTAGCCCAAGGTATCACAGGCAAGTGTTCAGAAAGCTCTTTCCTGATTTCTTCTTCAATGCTATGGTTGGGCATATCTCTGCATTCTTCAACCAGAGTAATCACAATAGTCACTTTCTTCAAGGTTTGCAGCTCTCCTTCTTTTATTATAGCTTCAGAATAGTATTATAACATTTTCGAAACACTTTTCAAAAAAAGTGACATTAGAGTCAATATGTTGCATATAATTAAACGTTTTGAGATTTTTCTACGACAATTATTCCACGATAGGTTCTAAGCTTTTCCAGCGATGAAAGAACAGATACAACTGCAAGAAATGCACGTATAAAAACTTGCTAGCGAATCTTATATTTTATTTTATCGCTTTCATTTCATTTGAACTTTTTCCATCCATGTGCGAACATGTTCAGCAGACTTCTCATTAAGATGCTTTCTGATCATTTTCAATAATTTCCACGTGTCGAAAGGTTTCAAAATGTATCCATCAGCACCCTTGTTAACTGCCTTTATAGTGTTGGCTAGGGATGGATAGCCTGTGATCATTATCTTGACCATTTTCGGTCCCTTCTCCTTTAGCCTTTCAAGAAGTTCAGTTCCATCCATATCTGGTAACTTGATGTCAATTAGAGCCAAGTCAAAAAACCCTCTTTCTGAGGCTTTAATAGCTTGTTTACCATCTTTTGCGGTTTGAACTGAGTATCCCTCATTTTCCAGAATCAACGAAAGTGTCTTCCTCACCTCAGCGTCGTCGTCAACGACCAAGATGCAAACTGCCGTATCCAACACTTTAACCTCTTTTTTCAATTGCCTCAACTGTGTACATTAATATGGGCGAAATAAGGTTCTTATGGAGCAGAAATTTGAATCACTCATCGTTTTCATTCAGATTCGGAATGCTAAGCATGTGTGCGCGTGTTTTGATCCATTCGGTCACTTTTCCCTCTGTCATCTTCTCGGCTTGACTTTGTTCTTGTAATTTTTCTTTTATGAGAGCTAGTAGCCTTTCAGGTTTGACCGGTTTTACGACGTATGCGTCTGCTCCCTTGTTTAGGGCTTCAACAGCGTTTTCTAAGGAGGGGTATCCTGTGATCATGATTTTCATCATTTTTGGCAGGTTATCGTGCATCATTATGAGTAGTTTTGTGCCATCTATGTCTGGTAGTTTAATGTCTAACAGTGCTAGGTTGAAGAATTTGGCTTTTGATTTTTGTATGGCTTCTCGTCCGTTTTCTGCGGTGTCTGTATTGTAGCCTTTTTGCTGAAGTATCATGTTTAAGGTTTCTCGTATGTTAGCGTCGTCCTCCACTATGAGAATACTGGGTTGGTTCTCCATCACTGGGTTTCACCTCCATTATCGTGCTTAACAGACAATTTAACCATGAACATTTCCAGTCGAGCTCCGTGCTTATGCTTCAACAACCGCATCTTTCATTAACTCCTTTATGCAATCTGAAAATCTGCTGCCTTCTTTCCTCTCAAATTTCAACCCAAGTGTATTGTGCAAATTCTTGAGAATCAAAATCTCTATCACTTGCGCCGCTGAACCCAGCAGCCTCACTAAACCAGCGGAAAAGACGTCAGGTTTCTCAACAATCTCCTCCCGCTTCAAACGAAAGTTGTGCTCCAAATATTCATAAATGACTTTAATGCCTTCCTCTCTGAAAACCTGTCTCAACGTCTCATCCACGGCTTCAAGCAGCAAATCCTCCAGCGTTTCCACGACATGAAGCTGCTCAGTCACCCCAAAACCCTTCATTCTACACACCGTTTTGCGACAATATAGAGAGTTTGAATTATCGAATTTAACTTGTATGAAAGCGAACTCTGAATTGTGAGTAACCATTCATATTCAGAATTCGACTCAAACAATACACTTAAGAGACATACAACCCCGCCTCAAAACGTGAGTTGCACACTGAATGCTCATCGTTCAAGAATGGAACCAAAACATTGAATTTGACCTCATAGGCTTATCGAGAAGCGAAAAATACTTGTCCATGTCCTAGTATTCTCGCTTTGGCTTCTGACATGAGGATTTGAGATTAATGACTTGCGTAATCCGCGGTTCGCTCTGAACCAAGCAACTTATCCACATAGCTAGACAAAGCCTCAATATTCTCAACAGCTTCATCTCGTTTTAAAGACAGGGGTCTTCTCATGAGTAATGCGTATCCATAGAATTATCGTAGCTGAGAGAGCTAAAGCCGAAAAGATAATCTGCATCAGGCTCGTCCATGTCCCAAAAAGACCACTCCACGGAATCCACCACCAAACGACATCATTGGGCGGCAAGCCCCCAGCC
>SOJA01000235.1 GCA_004376975.1 Candidatus Bathyarchaeota archaeon | reverse complement strand
GCCCCACAATTAGGACTACTGAGTAAAGCCATGCATGCAACGGGACGGAGCCAAAATCTACCACAAGCGGAAGTAAGTATGTCATCCAAGAGTCTAGGGTTACCCCGAAAGCTTAATGGGTTTTTCCAAACGGCTCAACAAAACAACTCGGCTTTGTGGAGATTCGTCGAGAATGTTGTAGCCCATTTCCTTGGTCAGCTGAGCGGCGAACTTTTGAATCTCCCGGTGAGTTGGCATGTTTTCGAATCCTAAACGCAGCCGTGAAAACCCTACGTGCATGTAAGCTTTCGGTTCCACGTACGTCGGATTAGCCTTTCTAATCAGTTGAGCGTACAGTTCTGGGTGTTCTAAATTCAAGTTTCGTGCCAACGTTATCCGAATTACGGTAGGGCATTTAAAACTAGGCAGCAAGGATAGGGTTTCGTTGAGTTTTTCCCAAGCCGCTGGAATTTGCGGGCGACACGTTTTCAAAAACGTTTTTTTATCAAATGCAGAAACCGAGATGTATAGTTGGGTGGGCTCCTCACTTAATCGAGACAAAACTTCTGGAACTGTTCCATTAGAAACCACAAACGTGGTGAACCCTCGTTTATGAAAGCCTCGAATTAGCCTGTCTAGTGGAGAGTATAGCGTTGGTTCACCGGTCAAACTTATGGCCACATGCTTGGGCGTTAAGGCCTCCTTATATTTCTCCTGATCTGCTTTCGGATTTCCCTTGTATCCGCTCAAAATCTTAAGCTGCGCCTGAATGGCCCCCTCAATTATGTCTTCCGGGTCATCCCATTCTGGTAGTTGCGTTTCACTCCATTTTAACCCGTGGTCTCCGCTTTGAGCACGCCAACAAAAACGGCAATGCATCGTGCAGTAAAAAAGCGTGGGCGTCATCTGAAGGCATTGATGGCTCTTTATGCCGTAGAATCTTTGCTTATAGCAGACTCTGTTGTGAACAAGAGATTCGTAAAGCCATCTGCAGCGTTTGACGGCGGAGTGTCTTCCAACAAGATGGTACTTCTGTTTTTTCAACAGTTGGATAAGTTTGTTGGAAACCAGAGACTGCAAATGAAATCACCAACGCGCCTTAAAGACGCAGTTTTCTCTTATTAACTAGATGGAATTCGACGAGTAACGACTTCAGCATGACTTTTATCCTAGGGAATAGCAATAGTGAAAAAGACAAAGTTTAAAATGTTTGTCGTTAAGAAATGTTCACATCTCTAGGAACACAAAGTTAAACATCAGAGGAATAAAGAGCGCGAGGGAAAAACGTGTATAAGAATCTGCTGCCCAAGAAAGGAAAAATCACAATAGTTTTTGTAACAATTCTGCTTTTAACAACGCTCATCTCATCACTGTTGCCTAACGCAACAGCAACCCCTGTGGAAATCGTGTCTGTTACTCCAGAAAGCGGGCAGGTCGGAGACGTCGTGCGAGTTATTGGACAAATCGATACGACAAACGGACCATATACAATTTTCTTTGATGAGGAAAAAGTGAAGAACGGAACCGCGGTGGAGACGATGGTCAATGACACATTTAACGTTCCTCCTCGCCAGACGGGTAGCTATGACATAACATTACATGACATTACTACGACGAACAACGCCACGGCTGAATTCACAGTCATCGAAATCATCGTCTACTGTCAAACACGAAACAAATACGACCAAAAACCCCTAGCCAACGTATCTGTCGACGTTTACGTCAACACTACGCATATCACCAGTGGAAACACCAACGAAACCGGCTGGACCAACTTCAGGCTTGACCGCGGCAACTATACTTTTAAGGCATTCTGGAACGAAGAACTAGTTGGCAGCATAAACGGAAGCGTTACAGGAAATGTTACAGACTATATGCTAGAGAGAACGTTCTACATAGAATGCGAGCTTGCCCACATTACAATAGCAGTAAATGATGAGGCAGGCAATCCACTACCCTTCATCAACGTAGACTTGACGTCTAGCAAACCAGAGACTCTTCTGTTTGAAACGAATAGCACGGGCATCATAGCCACCAACGCGTTCACCAATGTTAGTTACACAATTGAATCTCGACGTTATGGCTATCTATTCGACACAACACTGATTGAAAACCTAACATACACACGTGATGGAAAAGATAGAATCAACATTACTTGTCCAACGTACAATCTGTTTGTCTACGTACTGGATTCGAAAGAACACGCGCTCAAAAACGTTGAAGTAACAGTTTATGAATGGAGCAGTGAACGCATTGTGGGATCAGGGTTTACAGACTCTGACTTTGGAAGCGTCGCTTTCAATTGTACGTTTGGAAGATACAAGATTAAGGTATATAGCACGGAGTGGGGACATAAAGTTGTTCTTAACGAAACAGAATTAGATTTAATTGAAGACCCATTTTTCTTCGCAGTTCACAGCAGGATTTCCAATCTAGACCCCTCCGTAAAGGTTGTTGACTATTTTGGGCAACCCATTCCAAATGCTCAAGTGAAGCTTGAACGAAAATTTGACGAAGAATATGTGAATGTTGCTAACTTAACAACCGAATCCGATGGAACGGTGCCACTACCTAAAATTGGTGGAGATTATCGAATTTCGGTTCAGGTGATGGGAGAATACTGTGAAGTCAGACCTCTATACCTCAGCGAGTCAAAGGCAATCGAGTTTAAGATAAACAAATACGTCACTGTTGGTGGATACCCGCTTCAAATCGCTCAGTTAATCACGTACACCTCACTAGCTCTACTAATCACCACATTTGCTTTAGCCATAGCATACAGAAGACTTCGGAAAACAATCAAGAAAGAAAAAACCTCGCCAAAAGATTAGTGCCTTAGCAAAAAAGTTTATAATACTCTTTGCTTAAACATAGATTTGATCAGCGACACTCACTGCAAAGAAATTTTCGTTTTCAAAATAGGATTGTGTTCGTGTTGTCTGAAGCAAAAAAATGTTATCCACAATGTGAAGTGTTTCGATGCGCAAAAAAAGCCCTCGGATATCGTGGAAACACGGCTTGGTGCAAATGGACAGAAGAAGAATGCAACGTCTCAAATTGCACCTACGCGACATGCATAAAAAGACGGTTGTTACCTGAAGGTATCTGCGGAGAAACCCTGAAACGGAAAACCGTTGAGATAGACCCTGAAGAAGCTGTAGGTCCACCAGTAAAGCTTAAGGGAAAGGCTTTGCGAAGGGTAGGCGAAAAAGAAATCTTCTAGACAAATAAACTAGTGCTCCGACGAAAACTATCGGGCATGTACACGTTTCACTACAGGCGGTCTTATCTTCTTAAGAACACGGTAGCCACAGATAGTGCATTTTACTCCGCCGCCACGCAGCTCAAGTTCGTCTGTTGCTACCTTGGCGCCGCATCTTACGCATTCATAAACAAGTCCTTGACCTTTCTTTTCAGACAACGCCGTGTCTCCGAACTTGGTAACCATAAGTTATATGGATTTAAATGTTTCTCAAAAAAGACAACTATATAACTCTTTGAACAAGAGACACATTAGTGGAGAGGTGCATGTGCCTGGGCGCGTACTGATTCTAGCTGGCGGTGGAGG
>SOJA01000104.1 GCA_004376975.1 Candidatus Bathyarchaeota archaeon | reverse complement strand
AAGCATTGAAACTAGAAAAGCTCCTACACTCAATCATTCGAATAGCACTCCTGAGATCTTTTTTGCGAATATTCATGAGCTTTTGAAAAATGTAGTGTGTTTTTATAAATCAGTTCACTACCTTATGCTTCAAGAATCACGTACAACTTTGGAAAGTGACATTTTGGAAACTCTGGTTCCCCCTCCGCTCATACAAGCACTAAAGCGACAGAAATATCACCTCGTCGGCCGGCACTCAGCTGTCAAAAGGTGCAGATGGCTCTACGAAACACTAATCCATAATAGATCATGCTATAAACAGAAGTTTTTCGGGATAAAAACACACCAATGCATACAGATGACGCCGGCCTTATTTTACTGCCCACAGCAGTGCCTTTTCTGCTGGAGAGCCCAGAGTGGCGACATGGGGATTACATGGAACGAAATGAAATTGCCAAAATGGGACCCTCCGGAGGAAATTGTTGAAGGAAGCATTAAAGCTCAGCTTAGAATATTGAGTGGATACAAAGGAAATCCTAAGACGAACTTGCAAAAGCTAGAAGAAGCGTTGAAACCTAGACATGCAGCAATTAGCCTGACAGGTGAGCCGACACTTTATAAGCCGCTGGGTGATCTAATCCAAGCCTTCCATAAAAGAAGGTTCACCACATTTCTAGTATCTAATGGGATAATGCCTTCAGCCTTAGCCAGATTAAGTGAAGAACCTACGCAACTCTACATTTCTGTTTGCGCCCCAGATAAAGAAACGTACAAGCAGATTTGCCGCCCACAGATTCCGAAAGCTTGGGAAAAGCTTAAGGAAACCCTGAAGATTTTACCCAGCTTCAAATGTCCAACAGTTGTTCGAATAACTTCTGTGCGTAAGCTGAATATGAAAAAAGCAGAGGCCTATGCTAAACTATTCGAGAAAGCTAGTCCCACTTACATCGAACCTAAAGCCTACATGCACGTTGGGTTTTCTAGACTGCGTCTTGGCTACAGCAACATGCCAAGTCATAAGGAAATACGTGAATTTGCCATACAGCTGGCAAAGGAGACAGGTTACAATATAACTGATGAATCAAAAGAAAGCCGGGTTGTGCTGCTGAGCAGACTTAAAAAACCTATCAGATTCAGTGACGGTTAGTTTTTGTTGTAAATAAGTCATTCTTGTCCTAGGTTCAGGTTAATTGTTTGTTTTCCATTAGAAGAAAAGTTAAATAACCCTTTGTCATACTCCTTAGTCCGAGGGTTTAAACCACAGATTAAAGCAAGGTGTAAACAAAATGGTCAGCGAGGGAAAAGGACGTTTGTTCCGAGGAAAGACGGCAAATACCTCATTTACCTACCGAAGGACTTGGCTGAAGACAGCATGTTCCCATTCAAAGGCTCAGACTCTGTATTCGTTAAAGTAAGTTTCAAACCAAAGGACGCAAAAAGGCTACTCATAAAAAAGTGGAAAAAACCGCTAACAGAATAAAAAAGTGACTAAAAACCTCAAATGGTAATTTGTTCTCACGTATAAACTTTCTACAAAAGGCACGTAAACTTTGCCCATCAGTAATTTTGTTAAACAATACTATAAAATACTCTCACATCAATTCTAAAGTGTGTTGGATGTGAAGCCTATGCACTCTTTAAAACCCATCTTAAAGAAAATAAAGAAAGAGTTAGAAGAAAAAGAGAAAGTGCGAGAAAAAGCTCAAAAAGACATGCGAAAAGCCACAAGTCTCTCCAAGCATGCAATACTCCTTATTCATCAGAAAAGGTTTAACGAATCCAAAAAGACAATTGAAGAAGCAAAGGAAATCATTTCAAAGCTTAATGAAAACTCAATCCAATATCCAAAAATCATTTACTGCGGCTTGTTTAACGCTGCATGCCAAGAATATTCCGAAGCTAACATTTTTCTAAACCTGATCGAAGAATCAAAATTTATAACTCCAGAGGAGATCAATGTGCCTTCGATTGATTACGTACTTGGACTAGCAGATGTAGTGGGAGAATATAGACGATTGACACTGGATACTTTGCGTGAGGGAGATGTAGAAAAAGGACAAGAATGCCTAGAGACAATGGATGATATATACATGGAACTCATGGGTATGGATGAAGCATACATGCTTGTTCCTGGACTTAGAAGAAAATGTGACATCGCCAGAAGGATTGTTGAAAGCACACGAGGAGACATAACACAAGAAGTGCGGAGAAGTTCGCTGGAAAAACATATGGAACACTTTGAAAAACTAGTAAAAACAAGGAGATATGCTTCAAGAAAGGCAGATAAGTAGAAAAGAGTGGATGCTGTCTATTTGAAGCCTAGCTTTTCCATCGAAAAAGCACATGAAACGCAGTTAAAGCTATCTAAACAGATTATACTTGAGGATGTACTGCCTAGAAAAATCCATTTTGTTGCTGGTGTTGACGTAGCTTACGTGGAAGACTTATCTATTGGTGCGGTAGCAGTTTTGGATTATACTTCTCTGAAACTTGTAGAATCAAAAACCGCAATTTGCAAAACTCGCTTTCCATATGTTCCAACACTGCTTTCATTCAGAGAGATTTCGCCAACAGTTCTATGCATCAAAAAGCTGCATTTGCAGCCTGATGTCTTTCTCATTGATGGTCATGGAGTTGCACATCCCTATCGATGTGGATTTGCAAGCCACCTAGGAGTGGTAATAAGGAAACCAACGATAGGTGTCGCTAAAGGCATACTGTTTGGTGAAGTTGAAGATACGAGGGCTGAAAGGAATGTTGTTCTGCTTAGAAACGAAGACGAAGTTATTGGCGCGTTAGTTGCAACAAAACCTGAAGGTAAACCCGTTTACGTCAGCACAGGACACAGAGTATCGTTGAAAACGGCAATAAAAATCGTTAGGCACTGCACACGCCACAGTCGCATTCCCGAACCAATTCTGAAGGCTCATCAGATAGCAAAGGCGGAAAAACTAAAAATCAATATCACCTCAGCTGTAAACAAATAGGAAGTGAAATCCAAAATGCTTCATCCAAAACTTAAAGCATTAACAGATAAGATTCGAGATGGAGAGCTCCGGAAAAAAGTTGTTGATCTGCTGGAAGATCCAACGTTTGAAATAAACGGGAAGAAAATTTCAGGCTTACCTTTTGATGTTTCGCCGGCTGGATTGTCTCATCATCATTGCTATCCGGGCGGTTACATTGAGCATGTTGTTTCAACAGCTAACCTCGCGATTGCCATGTGTAGGTCTGTGGAGAAGGTTTATCATGGAAAAGTTAATCGTGACCTCGTTATATCAGGTGTTTTATTACATGACGTTTTTAAGCCAGTCACATATGTTATGAACGAAAATGGCAGCTACAGCGCATCACGTTTAGCTGATTATCTAGATCATTTATCCCTTGCAATTGCGGAGCTTGTACGAAGAAACTTTCCACTAGAATTGGTTCACGTAGTGTCTGCTCATCACGGAGATTACGGACCAATCAGACCACGCACTGTTGAAGCATTGATTTGTCATCTGGCTGATTTTGCGGATTCACGATTGAACGGCAAAGTATTAAGTGCAGCATCATATCTTACACGAAAAGCTGTTGGTGCAGAACT
>SOJA01000136.1 GCA_004376975.1 Candidatus Bathyarchaeota archaeon | reverse complement strand
GCCAAGAATATGCTAGCTTTTTCATCAATTGGTTCAGTTTTTTTTCTTCTAAAACGCTTAAACTCTATCGATCTATGCATATGAACTACACCCAGACGGCTCATCGTCGAAAACCCTAACTACCGACCTGCCCAAGCTCATACCATAGAATTGATAGGAACATTTGTAGAAAAAAAATAGGTGAGAGTTAGCACTTGATTGTGCTTGGAGCTTCTGTCTGCACTGTTTGACTAAGCCGTGAGATTCACTATTTTTCGATTGAATACTTCTCTCAGCAACGAGATGGGCAAGTATCCGTTTGCTGTGATGGTGTCGTGGAAGAATTTCTCGTTGTATTTCATTCCCATTTTCTGTTTTATCTCTTCTCGCAACTGCCGTATCAAGTGCTTACCAAGTAGATATGAAAGAGCATAGCTAGGCGTCTGCGTGTAACGTCGTACTTCGGCCATTGCGCCTTCTTTCGACATCCCAACTTCTTTCACCAACATGTCAACAGCCTCGTCGAAGCTCATCTCGCCACGTGACAATTTAACGTCTACAATAATTCTTACTGCACGCCAGATTACATCGTTGGTCTGTATTAGTTTGGATTCCAAGCCTGTTACATATCCATGCTCCATCATCATTTGTTCACAATAATGAGCCCAACCTTCAACTGTTTCCGTTCCTTCAGCAAGCAAATGTATCAGCGAACTTCTGTTTGAGATTGACCCTTGAAGAAAGTGCCCTGGAAAAGCTTCATGAACAGCCGTGTTCCGTATGCTTGCATAGTTCAGATGGCTGCCAAGGTTCGCAATATCTTTAGGTCGCGTGACCAAGTAAACACCTATCATTGGCTTGTCAAATCTCGACGGCATCGACATAGCTGCAAAGGGAATCAAAGGTGCCAAAAACGCCGGAGTCTCCTCAACCATCAACTTGTCACCTTCATAAACGGTGGCAATGTTGTTTTCAATGACGAATTTTTTGGCTTCTTCCATAGCCTCTCTTGTCGCGCTCATAGCTTCTTCAAAGGTTTTAGGCGCATTTTTTTCTATCATCTTCATAACTTCTTCGACACTTTTGCCCGGCGTGATCTGCGCTGCTATTCGAGTTCTTTCCTCTTTCAACTCTTTGAGATATTTGACGCCGAGTTGGTAAATCTCTTCTGATGTCATTCCCAAGCCACGTAGCTGAATCAGTTTCTCAAATTTTTCTTTGCCTAGAGTCCAGTTGTCAGTTGTCTTTGACTTGAGACTTTCCAGCCACTGCATGTGTTCTTGAAAGGGCTGCATCAAATCAATCGATGCTTTTACCAGTCTTCCGTGAAGTTCTTCAGAGATCTTGCCCTTTGTCGACCCAGCTATGAACTGGAACAAACCAGGCATCTGTTTTGCTGATTCAATGGCGACTTCAGTCCACAGCTTTACAGGCTTTGAACTTTCGAATCTTGATCGGAATTCCTTCATGTATTGGGGAAGTTTTTCAAGTCTTGCAATAATGGCGTCGATTCGCTTCTCTAGAGGCGCATAATCTTTAGTGATCATATCAAAGAATATGCCACCAACTTCATAGAAGGCGTCCGGATTCAGTTCGTGCATGCGACGTTCATAAAAATCGAACTTACCCATTTCAAGAGCTTTCTCTATCACTCGCCAATCTACCTTATTAGCGTCGTTCAAACCGCTGTAGTCCATTGTTTCTTTCATCCGTTCAGCAGAATCTTCAAGCAGTTTCAAATTCTCAAGCTCGTGTGCAGTATTGCCTTTTGGAAGCATATAGTCGTAGGGGTCATGAAGGCCCAAGTAACTCGCGAAGTGGGGATTTTTCTCGAAGAATTTGTCAAGCATTTCTTTTTTGAGTTCTTCAAACTTTTCGTCTGCACTCAAATGTCTTCACCTTTGCCTCAATAAAAGATGTTTTCATAATTAAGCTTTAAACCTGCATAAGGATAAATTCGGGTGCATATTTTGGAAAAGCATTCCATAATGGATTACTATAGAATTACTACGCTGTGCCGTGAGCGGTCTTCCAAATGAAATGCAACTGTGCTACACGACATTAGCCTCAGTGAATCCCACAGGACAACATGTGTTTTCTAGCGGATGTATGTGCTGAAGCTCTCCTGAATAAATCAGTTTATTCTCAGTCGAGCACACACATTGTTCAAGCCAGAGCGCAAATGAGGACAACCCCTTCCCCTATGTTAGTTTTGAAGTTTTAGCCCATATCCTGCATGTTCCTTCGTTGCTTACCATACATGCACCTACAGGTTTCTGAGGAGTACATGTCTTCATGAATAATGGGCATTCTGTCGGCTTAATCTTCCCAATTATTACAAGATGACACTTGCAGCCTGGATGTATATCTACGCCATGTTCAACTTTAACACCATGCTTCAACCGTGCATCAAAGCCATCATATTTCTCATGAAGCTTGAAAGTTGAAGACGGAATTATTCCAAGCCCACGCCAGTTTCCATCCACCACTTCGAAAACTTTCCTCATCAATTCTTGAGCTTTAACATTACCTTCTGGACTGACAGCTCGCACGTACTCGTTTTCCAAGCGTGGCTTTCCTTCGCTTAGTTGCTTAAGAATCATGTAGACACAGAACAATATGTCTAATGGTTCGAAGCCAGCTACAACCGTTGGCATACCGTAAACCTCTGGAAAAACCTCGTAAGGCTTAACTCCGATAATAGTGCTAACATGTCCAGGCGCAACAAAACCGTTCAACCTCAAGTCTTCCATCTCGACCAGAAGCTTCATAGCTGGAGGAATAAGGCGGTGAGAAACGAGAAAGCTGAAGTTTTCAGGCGGCTTTTTCACTATCTCAACTGCCGTGGAAGGCGCGGTTGTCTCAAAACCTGCAGCGAAAAAAACAAATTTCTTGTCCTTTTCCTTTTCAGCCATTTTAACTGCGTCACCAACACCATAAACAACGCGGACATCAGCACCTTCAGCTTTAGCATCCAAAAGAGACATTTTGGAACCTGGAACACGCAAAACATCGCCGAAGCATGCAACAACCAAGCCTTTCAGCGCCAGCTGAATAGCTTCATCAAACTCCGAAGCAGGAATAATGCAAACTGGACATCCCGGCCCAGCTATAACCTCCACGTTAGCAGGCAAAAGACTGCGTAACCCAAAATGAGTAATAGTCCACTCATGCGTACCACAAACATGACAAATCTTAACCGTGCCGGCCTTTGATGCAAGCTTACGAATTTTCTCAACAACCCGCTTGGCTAAAGTTGCATCCCTAAATCTCAGGTTTTCAACCATTGCTTTATGCCTCTGCAGCATCAAGAATCTCATTCCACAAACGCAAGGTCTCCAGAGCTTCTTTCTCACTTAAAACCTGAATTGCATAACCAGCATGAACCAAAACGTAATCTCCCACCTTGACATCCACAAGCATCACATTCACGTCTCTCAAAACACCTTCACCGAAATCAACTCTGGCATTGTCATCTTTAATGTCCGCAACCTTCGCCGGAATCGCCAAACACATGGTTATCACAGTTACGTGATTCAGCACACAGATAAATCCATTATGCTCGAAACTGGGAAAAACCTGCGACAACAGCTTGCCCAAAAGACAAGCCACCATCACCTGCTGGGACAGCCTTGTGGACCAGAAATCTTAAACCAGAAGCCTTCACAACGCTTCTCATAACCGAAGCTAAAATCTTGTTACATGCAACTCCACCCGAAAAACCCACCGTTTCAACGTCGTTTTCTAACGCTTTTTCAATCGCCAACATGGCTAAGCCCCTAGCCAAGTAGACATGAGTAGAATACGCCAAGTTAGCCCTAGAATATTTCTCTCTGTTCTTAAACACTTCCAAAAGCAACTGAGAAGTATCCAGAATTCCTCCATTTATCAGAGGCTTAAACCTTAACACATCTTTGCCCTTAATTGCCGCAGACTCTAACTTCAATGCTGGCTCACCCTCATAAGTACGTTCATAACATACACCTAAAACAGCGGCAACCGCATCCAAAACTCTCCCACAACTAGTCGTTTCAACTATCTTGTTTCGCTTATCAAGCTGATGAAGAATTATCTCAACTTCTTTTCTGCCATGTGGAAAGTGCTGTTGGTTTTGTAGAAGCCATTCTTGTACATCCACTTTTTTGTGAAGTATTCCTGCAGCAACCCTTAATGGGTAACGTGTCGCCAAGTCTCCGCCGATCAGTGGTTGCTTCTGAAGGTGAGCTAAGCGTTCAAAACTGGGAAAATCGCGGGTGCATAGTAGGATTTCGCCTCCCCAAGCTTCGCCGTCTAAACCGTATCCGTACCCGTCGCAGCAAACACCAACAAGTTCTTTTACGTTATGCTCAACCATCAAAGCTGCTATATGTGCATAATGATGCTGAACCTGAATTAGCTGCCAATCATTTTCCGCTGCAAGATCATGGGCAAGCTTTGTAGTCGTAAATTTTGGATGAATATCACATGCAACTGCTTCCACCCTGCTGTTCGTAAGATGAATCAAATGTCTAGTTGCTTTTTCCAGAAAATCCCGTGTTTCAACGTTTTCCACATCGCCAATATGCTGAGAAATAAAAGCCTTGTTTCCTAACAAAACACATCCAGTATTATTCAGTTCTCCACCTAAACTCACTGTGCAGTGTTTACTCTTCTCACTCAGCACTATCGGTGCAGGAGCATAACCCCTTGAACGCCTTAAGAAAACTTGGTTGTGGTCATGCAGACGAACAACCGAGTCATCACACCTATGGGCAATTTGCCTATCATGAAAAAGGAAATAATCCACAGTTTCGCCCAGTCTTCTCAAAGCTTCATAATTATCGTGTATTATTGGCTGATTCGGCGGATTCGCGCTTGTCATAACAAAAGCTGGTTCATCCACCTGATCGAAAAGCATGTAGTGTAAGCCAGTGTAAGGAAGCATAACGCCGATATTATGCAAGCTAGGAGCAATCAAATCTGAAAGAAAATAATTTTCACTTTTGTCCAAAAGCACTATCGGACGCACATAAGACGTTAAAACCTGAGCTTCCTTCATGCTTACCTCCGTAAAGGTTTTTATGGTTTTCAAATTTCGAACCATAATCGCGAAAGGCTTATTCTGTCTATGCTTGACCTTCCTAAGCCTGGTCAATGGCTTATCCTTCGTTGTTGCAGTGGCAACATGGAAACCACCATATCCCTTAATGGCAACAATGAAGCCCTCTGATAGAAGCTTTCCAGTTTCGCGGATTGAATCCTTGTTCTTTATCAATTCACCTTTCTTCGTTGTCAAGTAGGCTTTTGGACCGCACTTCGGGCATGCAACTGTTTGTGCGTGAAAACGTCTGTTCAGGGGATTTGTGTATTCGATTTTGCAGAAACTGCACATTGGAAAGTCTCGCATGGTTGTGTTTTCCCGGTCATAGGGAACTCCTTCAATAATAGTGTATCTTGGGCCACAATTTGTGCAGGTGATGAAAAAATATTCATATCTTGGATCTTCTGGATCTCTGAGTTCCTTCAGACATTCATTACAGATGGCTATATCAGGCGGGATAACAGAACCTGAAAGTTCGGTTTCCGCAGAGCTTCTTTGAATGCTGAAGTTCTTGTATTTTTCTCCTCTCTTCAGAGGAGCTTGAATAACCTCGTAAATTTGAGCCAGCGGAGGCTTTTTCTCTTTCAAATCCTTCAGGAAGCATCTAATGTTTTCTCTTTCACCTTCAACGAGGATCTCTACTCCTGCATCACCCTTATTTTTAACATAGCCCTTTAGCCGATTTTCTGTGGCTATTCGATAAACAAAGGGACGAAAACCTACTCCTTGAACAATTCCAGAAACTCTAATCTTCATACGCACTAAGGCCATCTCATCCTAATATTGAAAAAACTATTTCAATCAATATTATCTCTGTCATAAACAATTGGCTTTCTTATGGAAAACCCGTTTCTCATGTAGACCCTACTCGTAAGCTTTCGTCAACTGTTCTTTCCCTTACTTGGGGTCAGCGATTTCCAAGAACTCATTCAATTCTTTCAATAAGCTATCTAGATTTGCACCGTAAGTTCTTGCAACGTCACCTATTTTCAGTTTACTCATCTCGAACTGAGCGAAAGGACATGTAGCACAGTGGATTTTATGCTTCGCCAAGATAGAACTAATTCCAGAAACTTTTAGAATCTCCTCTAGAACCGTATTCTCTGTGATTCTTTCTTTTGACATGCTTCCTCTTCTTCTGAGGTGATTACATTTCTTAAATACTTAACGCTGTCAGACAGAATTTTTCTTCAAACATCCTAACGTCTAAGCTTACAACATCATTTCCATTACGGCAACATTATTCTACTCCCAGAGCTATACATCAATATGTTCTGTCAATCGTAAAGTATCGTTTTCACTCAAACACTCCGTTTATTACCCAACCCGGTTTTCTTTTGCCACCTGAAAACGAACAGTTATGTTCTTCCAAAAAAGCCATGTTCCACTGGAAGCTTCTATGTCCATTTTTCGCTGAGTTTTTTGCGCTCGCGCTAAAACTGAACTTAAAATTCAACTTTGGCTTTGCCCATTTTCTTGCACAAACATGCTTTTACAAAACCATAATATTCAGGATCTGGTTTTCCAGGCCGGCTTTTAAATTCTCCATGAAACTGTGAAGCAAAAAAGAAAAAGCGACCGGGCAATTCTAAAATTTCCATTCTTCTTCCATCCGTACTTTTTCCGGAAAACACTAAGCCATTTTTCTCCATCTCTGCCAGATATTCAAGGTTCACCTCGAATCTATGGCGATGGCGTTCATAGATTTCTTGGCTCTCGTACAGGGCGTATGCAATTGTGTTGGGTTTAACAATTATCTTATGAACACCTAACCGCATTGTGGCACCCTTATATTCTATCCCTCTTTGCTCAGGCATCAAATCGATAACCGGATTAGGCGAATCTGAGTTTATTTCTGTGCTATTTGCGTTTTCCAAGCCGCAAACGTGGCGGGCAAATTCTATTACGGCTAACTGGAAGCCATAGCATATTCCAAGAAAAGGTATGTTGTGTTCCCTTGCAAACTTGATTGCCATTATCTTTCCTTCAGTGCCCCTTGAACCGAAACCGTATGGTACAAATATGCCATTGAAATCTCTAAGAATTTCAGTTTCTTTTGGGTTTCGTTCGAATTTTTCAGCTTTCACAAAGTGAATTTTAACTCTGGTTTTGCATGTTGCACCGGCAATCCGCAATGCTTCGTTCATGCTTACGTAGCTGTCTTTTAATCCTGCATACTTGCCTACTAAAGCGATTTTCACTTCATGCTTAGGATTCAATATTGCATCTACAAACCCTTTCCATTCTTTGCAGCGGGGTTTACGCTCTGGGAATCCAAGTCTTTTGCAAATGAATTCACCCATTCCTTGTGTATCCAGGATTAGTGGAACTTGATAGATCGTTTTGACATTATAGGAGCAGAAAACAGCGTTCTCAGGGATTGTGCCAAATAATGCTATTTTTCTCAAAGCCTCAGAGTTTATCATTTTTGCACATCTAGCAATTATTATATCTGGCTGAATACCGATGCGCCTTAATTCATTAACACTGTGCTGCAGAGGCTTTGTTTTCATCTCTTTTGTAACATCCAGTATCGGGACCAAAGCAATATGAACGTACAACGTATTTTCGTAGCCTTCCTCCAAACGCATCTGCCTAATAGCCTCTAGAAAGGGTAAGCCTTCAATGTCTCCAACGGTTCCGCCAACCTCCGTCAAGACAACATCAATGTTGGAGTGCTTCGCAACTATACGTATCCGACTTTTAATCTCGTTAGTCACATGGGGCACAATTTGAACGCATCTTCCCAGAAAATTGCCTCTTCTTTCCTTTTCAATAACAGCCTGGTACACCATACCCGTGGTAATGTTGTTTTCCTTTTTCAGGTTCAAATCAAGAAAACGCTCATATCCTCCCAAATCTAGGTCAGTTTCGCCGCCGTCATCAGTTACATAAACCTCACCATGCATATAGGGGTTCATCGTTCCAGCGTCAACATTCACGTAAGGATCAATTTTTGTGACTGTGACTTTGAAGCCTCTTGCTTGAAGCATCTTACCTATTGAAGAAGTTACAATACCCTTGCCAACCGAGCTTAAAACACCGCCCGTGACAAAAACATACTTAACCATGCCCCACTTTTCCTCGCAATAGCCTAAATCTTTCAGAGGTACTAATATAACTCTTTTGTGTGGGTTGACATGAACTGTTTAGGGCATACTCCAAAGGATTTTATCTGAATAGTTTAACTAAGCTGCTAGTGATAATTGCTAACCCTATGGAGATTATGAGTCCTGCGAGAAAACCGAACCAGTTTACTGCTTCATTTGCCAACATGTTTAGAAAGAAGCTGCTCCCAAATAAGAAGGTTATATTGGAAAATGTTCCACTCTTCCTATCTAAAGAATCATGAAACATGAATCTTAAGATTAGGATTATAATTTGAAAAGCACCAAATACTAGACAAAACTGCATGGCCGCCCTGTACAGAACCAGATGACCATTCTCTGGAGCAGGCAAAACTACATGTTCACTTACATGCTCAAGATGAAGGCTTTTCACAAAATTGATAACTTCACTGGAAAAGTTTGGAGTAATCACCCAAATTACGCCGAAGAGTGCTAGGAAAAAGCCAAAAGAAAGAGGGCCCAACCAACCCGTGTCTCCAGAGTGTTGCCTTCTGCTGTAGGCCATAATTTACACCTTATCGATTGTTACGTAATGTTCCTTCATTTAAATGATTTGCCGAATGTATGATATTGCGAATTGCTTAAGAATGAAAGAGAAAATGAGGAATCACTAGTGCCAGCGTCGCCTTCTATAGAGAGTGCCTATGATTATTAATAAACCGAACACCATTATTAGGAAGGGCCAAATATACCGCCAGATTGATTCTCCTATAAGCATTGCTATACCAACGATAACTATTAAGACCCCAAAGATCATGGCTGCTGCTGCGCCTGAGTGATGCAATCCAAAGCATTCGTCTTCCCAGCGGCTTTCACGTGATCCGAAGCACTCATCGTTCGAACTGTATTTTCTTTCTGTGCGAGACAGCTGCAGCGACGCTCCACATTTAGCACATACCTTGGCATCATCCTCGTTTTTGAATCCACACTTAGTACAGTAAACCAAACACAGTCTCTCCAACACTTTAATTAGTCAATTCATTCCTAAGGTTCTTTCATTTAAATAACATTTTCTATACTTTCAGCCCCTATGACAAAATCTAACGCATAACATTCAGCTCTCAGGCAATCAGTATCCTTAAAAGATTAACAGCATAACCATTCTTTGCTGGAGAAAATACCGTATGAGAGTTCTGTTTGTGGAACCACCAAAAGACATTTGGTTCGTTATGGGAGAGTATTTACCACCGCCATACGGAATTATTCAGCTTGCCGCATATCTTGAAAGAGAAGTTGAAGATGTTGAGATTCAAGTATTGGATTGCAACGCTCAACAGATAGATTGGAAAGGCCTGGAGAAACAAATTCAACTCTTCAATCCTGATATTGTGGCTTCAAGTGCATTAGCCACCTGCAACACTTACCTGATCACCAGAACCCTCGAAATCGCCAAGAAAACAAACCCTAAGATTCTAACGGTAGCTGGAGGCCAACACTTTACAGCGACAGCCCAAGAAAGCCTAGAAACATATCCTGAGATTGATGTTATCGTGCGAGGAGAGGGAGAACAAACCTTCACGGAACTCGTCAGGAATGCAAATAAGAAATCATCTTTTCCAAGGATAAACGGCATCTCCCTCAGGCATAGAAACGAAATAGTTCACAACCCACCCAGATTGTTAATTGAGAATTTGGAGGAGCTTCCCTATCCGGGGTACCATTTTGTGAAGGATATTGTTCACAAATATCATTTCGCGGCGATGGCTGGCCGTGAAGCCCGCTACGCGTTAATTGAAGGTTCAAGAGGTTGCACACATCGCTGTACATTTTGCACCCAGTGGCGACATTGGCAAGGGGTATGCAGAGTGAAGTCGCCTGAGCGAATTGCTGGCGAGATGGAGTTTTGTTATAGAAATTATGGAAGCAGGTTCATCTGGCTTACAGACGATAATTTCTGCCTAGGTAAACGAGCAAGTGATTTAGCTGACGAAATTATAAAGCGTCAGATAGCGGATGATTTGATGTGGTTTACACAAGTCAGATGTGACGACATCGTCAAAAATGAAGAACTCTTGCCTAAAATGCGAAAAGCTGGCCTCCGATGGGTTCTCCTCGGAGTGGAGAGTCCGAAACAATCAACCCTTAAGAGCTTCAAGAAAGGCATAACTGCAGAAGATGCTAAGAAAGCTGTGAAGCTGCTGAGAGAGAACGACATTTTTGCCCAAGCGATGCTAATCATAGGTGAAAGAAAAGATACAGCCAAATCAATTGCGAATCTGAGAGAGTTTGTAAACGAGTTGGACCCTGACTTCGTAATATTCGCCATCCTCACACCATTTCCTGGAACCGAAATCTTTGCTGAAGCAAAAAAGAATGGTTGGATTGAAGACTTCAACTGGTCACACTATGATATGGTCCATGCAATAATGCCTACAGAGACATTATCAAGAGAAGAAGTGCAAGAAGAACTCTATGAATGCTACAGAAGTTTCTATGGCTCTTGGAAGAGAAGGCTCCAAGGAATGCTTTCCAGAAACAAATTGAGGAGACGGATTAATTGGTACATGGCTGGCAGAGGCATAGTAAAACAGTTTAAAACACTTGTCTAGGCGATGTTGTTTGCCTCAATGCATAACCCCAAATCTCCTTGTAAAATTTACCGTCAGCGTTTCCATCTTTGGATTGTTCTCAACACTGATGCTTGCACTTTTTCCACCAACAATCCAAGATAACTTTCTTTGGAGAAAACCGTTGATTGGCGCAGCCTTCACTCTAATCTGCATATCAGGAATTGCTGCAGTTTTCTTTCCAAAAAAATGTTCAAAAACATCTGGCTCTATAAGGACAGAAAAGCCGACAACATTCAACCTCAAAGGTCATAATATTCAAAAAATGTCTATCACCGTGAAAGGGCATCATCCCAACTGCGGAAGGTATTCCGCTCATGTAATATGCGTGAACAAGCATGTTTTTTGTGCTGCATGCACAGGTTTACTTTTGGGAGCACTCATCGCTATTGCAGGAACAACTCTTTATTTCTTCATAGGATGGGACATTGTACAAGATGGCTTCTTGGCTGTCTTGTTCGGGCAATTCGGTATCGTTCTAGGCTTCATGCAATTAAAATTTGAACGGTATACTCGGTCAGCGTTAAATGCTCTCTTCGTTTTCGCCGCCTTCCTAATTCTAGTTGGGATTGACAAGCTAATAGAAAGCACATTCGCTGATTTATACTTGATCGGGCTGATCGTTTTTTGGCTTTGGACGAGAATTTTGATTTCTCGGTGGGATCATTGGAGAATTTGCCATACATGCGAAACTCCTTGCAGACTAAAAGAAAGACAGTATGATCATTATACCGAAGGCTACACTCACGATTGAGT
>SOJA01000174.1 GCA_004376975.1 Candidatus Bathyarchaeota archaeon | reverse complement strand
ATAGCCGTAAACTTCCAAGTAAATAACCGTGATTGCTTGATTCCGATGGCTATTGAAGAGCCTTCTGTTGTTGCAGCAGCAAGTTACGCAGCTAAAATGGTGCGTGAAGGTGGAGGCTTCCACACAAGCAGTACATCGCCGATAATGATTGGGCAAATTCAAGCAGTAGACATAAAAGATCCTTATGCAGCGCGACTACGTGTCATACAAGCAAAAGAGGAAATTCTAAAAAAGGCGAACGACCAAGATCCAGTGCTTGTTTCAGTCGGCGGAGGAGCAAAAGATCTAGACGCAAAAGTAATCAACACAACACAAGGACCAATGCTTATCACAGAGCTGCATGTGGACTGCAGAGACGCCATGGGCGCCAATGCTGTTAACACCATGGCTGAAGCTGTTACTCCAATAATAGAACGCGTAACAGGCGGACGCGTTTACTTGCGGATAATTTCTAATTTGGCTACAAAGCGTTTGGCAAGGGCTTGGTGTACTGTGCCTAAAGAGGCTATCGGCGGCGAAGAAGTTGTAGATGGCATAGTGAACGCTTATGCCTTTGCAGCTGCAGACCCGTATCGGGCAGCCACGCATAACAAGGGAATTTTAAACGGCGTAATAGCTGTCATAGTTGCAACATGTAACGATCATAGGGCAATAGAAGCTGGGGCTCATGCATACGCAGCCAGAAATGGACGTTACACTGTGTTGTCAACATGGGAGAAAAACGAAAATGGCGATCTGGTTGGCTCGGTTGAGTTGCCAATGGCTGTCGGTTTGGTAGGTGGAGCCGTGCGGACGCATCCGATAGCGAAGATAGCTATAAAAATTCTAGGTGTTAAAACTGCTAATGAGTTTGCTGAGGTTCTGGCAGCTGTTGGCTTAGCCCAAAATCTTGGCGCGTTGCGTGCATTAGCTCATGAGGGAATACAGAAGGGTCACATGTCGCTTCATGCAAGAAACATCGCCATAGCGGCTGGTGCAACAGGTGAATTGATAGATTTGGTTGCTAAAAAAATGGTTGAGGAACACAAAATCCGCATGGACAAGGCAAAAGAGCTGATAGAACAGTATGAAGCGGCTGGCAAAATCTAAAAAGTGTGGCAACCGCATTCATTAAGCGGCGAGAAAATGAAGATAGTACCTGGACCAGCGTCTAAGGAGCTGGGTGAAAAGATAGCTGAAGTTTCACATGTGGAAACAGTGCCATTATTTTTCAAAACTTTTCCAGACGGAGAATCCTACATTCGGTTCGGTGTAGAATCTTTTCAGGATGAAGACGTTGTAATAGTGCAAACCACAAGTCCACCTCAAGATCAGAGGCTTATCCAGCTTCTACTCATGGCTGATAATGCTCAAGAGATGAAAGCAAGGAGCATAACAGCGGTAGTGCCATACTTTGCCTATAACCGTCAAGACAAACGGTTCTTGTCTGGTGAAGTTTTCAGCGTAAGAACCATTGTGAAACTGCTTGAAGCCTGCGGCGTTAACAGGATAATTACTGTGAATGCTCATAGTCCTAGGGTGTTAGAGTCTTTTCATGTTCCTGTTGAAGACTTGTCTGCCATTCCCCTTTTGGCAGAGTATTTCACGGTAAAAGGTTTAGTGGAGAACCCTGTTTCGCTGTCTCTTGGCAAAAAGGCTTCAAGTGTGGCAGCGGAGGCTGACAGTGTTTTGAAGGGCGGGTTTGACTACATTTCAACTAGAAGAGATGTGACAACTGGAAATGTCAGATTAGAAGAGAAGGAGCTGATGATTAAAAATCGTGATGTAATAATATTTGACGATATTATAAGCAGCGGTGGAACCATGGCAAAGGCTGTGAAATTTGCGAAAGAACAAGGGGCAATGAAGATTTATGTAGCCTGTGTACATCCGCTGCTTATAGGTGACGCCCAAAAAAACATTCTGGAAAATGGAGCTGAAGATATAATAGGCACAGACAGCGTTCCAAGCTCAGTAAGCAAGGTTTCCATCGCTCCATTGATAAGCAAAGCTTTAGTCCGGTAAAGGAGCATAGAAGTGGTTCAGCTTTTCTTTCTGCTTTCCGGTGAGCATGAAACTCTACCAGTTTCAGAGTTAAAGGCAATACTTGAAGCAGAGGACTATCCGTACGAGGTTTTGGAGAAGCTTGACCAAGTGTTAAGGCTTAAAGCAGGCTTAAACTGTGTTGAAGCCGTGAGGCGCAGGTCAGCATTTACGAGGATTTGCGGGTTAGAACTGTTCAAGTGCAAGGCGGAAACAAATGAAATAGTGAAGTCTGCACGATGCTTGAACCTGGATGAGGTTTTAAGGGAGAGTGAAAGCTTTGCGGTGCGTGTGAAACACGTGAAAAGATATGCTTCCGAAATTGATGGAATGATCCTTGAGAGGAAACTCGGCGGAGTAGTGCTGAGCAAAGCAAAGGCTAAGGTGAATTTGAAAAATCCTGACAAGACCTTCATAGGAATTCTGACAAATGAATATTTCATTTTTGGAGTGAAACTTGCTGAGATCTTGCCGAAACCATTTGTTGAGAGATGTCCTGCGAAAAAACCTTTTTTTCATCCTTCAGCGATGCAAGCCAAGCTTGCGAGGTGCATGGTGAATCTGGCTAGGCCTAAGACTGGAGACTTGGTTCTTGACCCGTTCTGTGGAACTGGAGGCATGCTTATTGAGGCAGCACTCATTGGCTGTCGAGTCTTAGGTTCGGACATTAAAAGGCGGATGGCAAAAGGAACGGTTAGAAACTTGGCTTACTTTAATATAACGTCGGAAGGTGTTGTTGTTGCGGATGCGCGACGCCTGCCGATGATGGAGGTTGACTGTGTTGTGACTGATCCGCCTTATGGTAGGTCTGCAACTACTGTGAAACGGACAACAAGGCAGATAATTGAGGAAGTTTTAACGAGTGCTCGTGAATTGTTAGGTAAGGGGCGGTTGATCTGCATGGCTGCACCTAAAATGTTGAGCCTTGGTCGTATGGGCGTGGCTTTGGGGTATAAACATTTAGAATCCCATTTCGTTTATGTTCATAGAAGCTTAACAAGAGAGATAGCTGTATTTGAAAAGGTGTGAGAACATGAGTATACGTGTGATTTTTCTGGGAACTGCTGGAAGTGTTCCAACACCCGAAAGAAGCTTACCAGCCATACTCGTGCAACGCAAAGCTGAACAGATAATGTTCGACTGTGGAGAAGGCGTTCAAAGACAGATGATAATGGCTAAAACGGGGTTTCATAGGAAAATGAAGATTTTCATTTCGCACTTACACGGCGATCATGTTCTCGGTTTGCCAGGACTCTTACAGACTATGGCTTTGCTGAATAGAGAAAGGAAACTTGAGGTTTATGGACCGGTGGGGATAAGGCGTTTTGTGGAAGCAATCAAGGAAACAATACAGTTTGTCTTGACTTTTCCCGTTGAAATTCACGAGGTAGAAGGCGCTGGAGTCCTCTGTGAAGAAGAGGAATATGTGGTTCAGGCTGCTTGGGCAAACCATGTAATCCCAAGTCTCGCATATGCTCTGGTAGAAAAGCCAAGGCCTGGAAAGTTTTATCCGGAAAAAACCAAAGCCTTAGGTGTTCCAGAAGGACCATTATGGTCGAAACTTCAGCGCGGACACAAAGTTAAGCTGCCAGATGGACGAGTTATAAAGCCTGAACAGGTTGTTGGACCGTCCAGACCTGGAAGAAAAATTGTCTATACAGGTGACACGAGACCTTTCAAAGGATTTGTGAAGTTTGCGGCTGGTGCAGACTTGCTGATTCATGATGCCACTTTTGACGACGGGTTAGCTGAAAAAGCTGAAGAAGACGGCCACTCGACACCGAGCCAAGCAGCTGAAAACGCAAGAAAAGCAAAGGCAAAGCAGCTAATTCTAACACATTTTAGTGCAAGATATGGCGATACAAGTGAACTGTTGGAGCAGGCACGGAAAATCTTCAGAAACACTCTAACAGCAGAAGATTTCATGAAACTTGAAATCCCGCTTTTGAACGGTCAATGATTCTAAATCAACACTTTTTTTAGTTTTTGCATACTTTCTTCAACATGTTCAACAGACTCAACTGTCACAATCTTACTGTAGGATATTCTTTTCAGCAGGCTAGCAACTTTCCCCCAGTCAGTTGTGCCATAGC
The DNA here is from genome assembly GCA_004376975.1 of Candidatus Bathyarchaeota archaeon. Next base: position 7,410 of record SOJA01000174.1, on the reverse strand, counting down.
CTATTCCCAGATGCTGGTCACTTTTTCCACAATTGTCATGTGCGTGTATATGCACAATTTTCTCTGCAAATGTATTTAGAAACCTTTCTATTTGCCCGTTGATGTTTGCGTGTCCAATATCAAAAACCAAGCCTACGTTCTCGTCGATTTCACTATAAAATCTTTTAAAGTCTTCCACGCTTTTCAATATAAATGGAAAAGGTTCCGGCACGTTTTCTATAGCAGCTTCTACACCATGGTCACCTGCAAACCGAAACAGTAGACCAACCGTTTTCAAGTTTGCAACCCATTCTTCACCGGGATAAAACATGCTTATACCTGTTTTCAGTCCTGGATGGAAAACCCACAGTTCACAGTTCAGGGCACTAGCATATGAGATAGATTTTTTCAACCTCTTAATCACGGCATTCAAGAGTGGTTTTGATGGTGAAGCTATGTTTATATCTGCAAAGGGCCCATGCACCGTGTATTTCAAATCGTAGGAAGCAGCTAACTCATTCAACCTTTGAACTTTTCTTTGGTCCAATGTATGGTAACCATCATCAACAATCTCTATGCAAGCCGTTTCTGCTTTGACGATGCATTCAATCATTTTTCTGAAGGTTTCCCCGAGACAGAAAAGCGTTGACAACCCAATTCTAGGCTTGACCATCTGTTAATCCTCAGCTACACTTAAACGAGAACCCTGGTTCGTGTTATGCAGACAAGGCAAGCGTGTTCTATAAGTTTTTTTCTTCCTTTCCAGCTTTAGCTAGTCTAGCTACGTTATAAGCGTCGTATGTTGCTATGACTCGGACAACAAAATCTACTATCTTTGAGATAGGTGTAATAAGTGAGGCCCAGTACGTCCACCACGCAGCACCCTCAAACCAGTAAAAATGGATAGACAAAGAGATGAAACCATAAGGAATTGTTAGAAGGACTGCTGGAACAAGGAAAGCTATCCCCCTTAATATTTTTCCACAATAGACCTGTCCTAATCCGGGAAAAAAGAATGAACCAGCTGCACATAAATATGGATCTCTTTCCTTAACTGTCAAAATCTCACCAACGACTCATATGCTAGACGTCTAACTCATAATTCCTATTTCTCACTTTCGATAAAGCGTGCGCTCATAAACGTGTCAATTGGCAAAAAAACTGCAGATTGATCCAGCTGCAATCAGAGAGAAATCTGCATCTCAAGTGTTGAATCATGGACTATGGAATTTTGAAAGGATAAAAATGAGACCTGGCATAACTTCAGTCGTTTCATAAAAGCATCAGAACCAATACCGAGGGAAGCTGTGAAGTGAGAGCTTCACTTTAGCGCCTAGCTTTTCTTGTATAGGTAAAGTGTGTGTGAAGGATATCCTAATCTTGGGTTTTCGCAGAAATTCTTAACTTCACTGGGTTTCCACCCTACAATCTCATAATCATGTGAGACTACACGGGTTCCCTTTTTAAGTTCGGCCTCAAGTTTAGGCTTAACCTTTTCGTTCGCGCTTGTTGTCAAGTAAAGAAAAACCACGTCTGCTGAAGTCAAGTCCACTTTGAACATGTCACTGTTTACCATTGTCACTCTATTTTGAAGATTTTGTTCATAAACTAGGTTTAACGCTTTTTTCATCAAGTCTTCCCTTAATTCGACTCCAACAGCTCTAGCACCAAAATCTTTTGCAGCCATTATAACTGCTCTGCCATCTCCTGCACCCAAATCAAAGAAAACCTCTCCAGGTTTCAATCCGGCTAGAACTAGCATTTGTTGAATCACTGAGGGCGGGCTTGGAACATAAGGTGCTAAGAACAGTTCGCAATCCTCCATTCATGCTTGACTGTCATTCTGGTTCAGCCCTTCTCTTGTTTTTTCAAAGGTTTTTCATTGATTCTAGGCAACATAAGTTGATTTTTTAGCTGTTGGCGTTCGGGATTCTCCGCATTTCGTGCAGCTTTGAGCGCATAACTCGAGGTATTTTTTCTCATCTGTTAGCGCTGCCTCTGCTGCCCTGCGGCACAACTCACTTTGCTCTTCACATCCGTGCTGCTTGCAGAGGTCTGCTATGTAAAGGCACGTGTCATGTACGTCTTTCGGTTCCAACACAGCTCTGTTTGTGCGAACCAGAAGACATAGTTCTCTAGCCAAGACACATGTCTTAACATGTTTAAGTCTCTTAAGAACTTCTTCTCTTAGTTTTTTTCGACTTATCTCCACGTTTGCTTGTCTCCATAACTAAAGCAGGGATGTTATCCAAACTATGATGATTGTTAATTTAAGAGTTGTTGTGAGTTTCAGCGTTACCAGAATCTCTTGCTTAAAACTTTGCGTTCAGCTTCAAGAACTAACTCGAAAAATTTGTCACTGAGGTTAGTTTCTTCTTCTAGAACCCCTATGACATCTGACGCTTTAACCCTCTTTGCACATAATGCCACAACAGCAGGTTTTCCATGTCTAGTTATTAGCCGGGCTGTTTGCAATGCTCTTCTCTGCATTTTCTCTTCTATCTTAGTTAGTTTTTCACCTTTTTTTTCGGCAAGCGAAAGAACCTTCTCCTCTTCAACTTTGAGAAGACCCAATGCTGTAGATCCGCATGCTGGACATTTCGGCTTATCCGGCAGATCTTTGGCACATATCATTTCAATGTAGTTCCAACAGTTTGTGCATACAAAAACACATGTTTCACTAAGTAATCGTGCTTTCGCAGATTTTACGAGCATGGCTTTCATTCTTTCCGGAGGAATCAAATCGGTTTTCATGCTTACCCTTTCGATACCTACACGCGCAACTGGAGTTACATTCCCATTAGTTTCGACTTTTTGCACTTGGATTTCGCCTTGTCGAATTTTTCTGAGAACTTGAATGAGCTGTTCTAGTTTCAAGTCTTTTGTGAAAACCTCTTTTAGTGCTTCTTCATAGATGGGTGTGCCTTCAAAGCTTTCTATTAGTTTTTGAAGGCTCACACTGCTGAAGTCAGCCCATTTCTGCAAAGCTCCAAAACGTCTTGCCACGTGAATTATTCTTCTTTTGAAAAGCCCAGTTTTCACGGTTGCCCTTGTTATGCTATCTCTTATTGTCTGCTCAGGCATGGTCTTCATTTCATCAAACAATGTGAGAATTTGGTTCGAGTTTGAGGCTTTCATCGTTTGTACGAAGATGCGGTAAGGGTCATGTTGAACCACGATGCTATATCCGATTTTTTCGGAAAGTAAATGGCCTGCGAGTTGAGCTAAAGCCCTGTTCGTAAGGGAGCCGAAGTGAGCGTGAATTATTACGAATTCCTCCCAATCTTCAACTATTATTCTTTTGTCCGTAGGAACTGGGAATCCATAGTTTACATGCTCAACCGTTTCATTTATGGCACGTAAAACATTTTCTTTGTCAGAAGAGTACTTTTCACTTAGTTTGACAGCAATCTCTTCAGGTGAAAGCCCTTTCTTCATTTGCTCTTCAACAAAGCCTCTAATGAATCCTACTTCCTGCGCAATCTTAAACGGGACAGGAATTTGTTCGCCTATCCAGCTTGGAATGGCTCCAGTAGGATCATCAACCGGTGTAACATGCACTTTTTCTCCGGAAACATGTAATATTTGCCAAGGGCTTCCTCTGATGATGAATTTTATTCCAGGTTTACCATACTCAGCCATGAACGCTTCATCCAGCACTCCTACCGCTGAGTCTTTTGATTCATCAACCACAAGGTACTGCTTTTTATTAGGTATCATGGATAAGTTGCCGAAATAATATTCGAAGAGAGCCTTTGTACTTCTAGGTTTTAAAACTACTTTGTCTTCAAAGGAAACCCATGCCAAGCGTGGAAAACGCTGATGCATATACCTGAGAATCTTCTCAACATCTTCCATTGTTAAGCCCTCGTAGGGATAGGCATTTTTGAATACTTCTAGAATCTCACCGAATCCCCATCTTCTCCTCCTAAGAAGCAGACCAGCGATCTGATGTGTCAATGCGTCATAAGGTTTAGGGGGGATTTCAACGGGTTCAAGGTCTTCTTTCAATGCATTTCTAGCTACCACCAAAGCTTCAAGAGTATCATCAGAATCCATCGTAATGATTATTCCTTCAGCTATACGACCTACTCTATGACCGCTTCTACCTACACGCTGTATTAATCTTGTAACCTCTCGTGGACTCATGTACTGTATAACCATGTCTATTCTGCCTACATCTATACCTAACTCAAGACTGCTTGTGCAGACAAGTCCCTTTAACTCGCCGTTTTTCAGTCCTCTTTCAGCAGCTATCCTAGACGGCTTTGCGAGGGAGCCGTGATGTATTGAAACTGGGAAATTCATGTCCCAAACCTTGAACCTGCTGGCTAAAACCTCTGATATCGACCTTGTATTTGTGAATAAAAGTACTGACTTACGTTTGCTTATGTAGTCGCGGATTATCCTCAATCTAGCTGCGACTTCCGGGTGAGTATAAAGCTTTGTAGCAAGCCTGTAATCTTCATTTTCAGGTTTAGGAAAAACTATCTTCAGCCGCATTATTCTTGCCACTGGAACACGAACTATCTCAACGCTTCTGCCACTTCCAACAAGAAACTGACCCACCTTTTCAGGAGTGCCAATGGTTGCGGACAAGCCTATCATCTGGAAATCTTTACCGACAATCAGCCTCAACCTTTCTAATGCCAGGGACAGCTGGCTTCCACGTTTGCTATCAGCCATCTCATGCACTTCGTCAATTATAACCCAACGTACATGCCGCAGATGCTGACGCAGAATCCATCCTGGCAATATAGCTTGCAAAGTCTCAGGAGTTGTAATCAGAATGGTTGGAGGGCTCCGGGATTGCCTTGTCCTTTCCCTTGTTTCGGTGTCACCGTGTCTAACAGCCAACTTTACATCTAGATTATTGCACCACCATTCAAGTCTTTCAAGCATATCCCTGTTCAAAGCTCTCAAAGGAGTAATGTACAAAGCTTGTATGCCTGGTATCCTTTGTGGCTGTTGAAGAAGCATACTTAAAACTGGGAGAAAGGCAGCTTCAGTCTTGCCAGATGCAGTAGGTGAAATAAGAAGAATATTTTTCCCTTCTAGAATTTTCGGTATGGTTTTCTGCTGCGGCTCTGTAGGTTTCGAGAATCCCCTCTGCTCAATCAGCTTTCGAACTGGCTTAACAAGCATGTCAAAAGCATTTTCTAGAGAGTCTTTCAAGTTAGGTTGAACCTCAAATGCTGAAACAATAAGCGGGAATTCTCGTGTAAAAGCATTTTGGAAAGTCCTCTTTCATCATTTCCTTCAGTAATTGAACAGATTTTACGGAGATTTCACAGCTTGCTCTGCAGCTACTCCCCCCTCAGCCGTCTCTTACGCCCTTTACAGCTTATTCCATGTTCAAATCCCCTGAAAGGTTACAATCACTCCTCTGCAGTCAAGACTCAGTTCTTTCCATCCACACTGCAAAAAACATAATTACTGGACTGGGTCAACTTTGCCATTGTAGAAGGTGATAAGCTAACTTCAGCTTTGGTTTTGTAAAGACTTCTTGTGGGCTTTACTTAAGCGTCTGGTCGGCGTTGGACCATGTTTGCTGAACGATATTGTCACTTTTGAAGCAAATTCCACCGTTCACATCAAGCCTTTTTTTGTTGAATATGATGTTTACCGAGAACACCATGCACCATTTATTAATGCTCTAACGTCCATTTCCTGTCTACGTTTGAATTTTCTAGCTGAACCTAGCCCTCAGCAACTACTATAAGTTCGTTGTAATGGTCTTTAACCCCTCGTCAACATCGTCTATGTCACGTCGAGAGGCATGCTTGACAGCAAATGAAGCTGAATTTTCGTTTACAACTCACTCTGGCTGATTGATGTATGCGTTTTTAGAGTTTAACTTCAAAGTTTTTGCTGAATACATGCTCTTTTGTAATAAACATGTCTAAACGTGATGTTTAAGCAAAGATTTTCTATCCGAAAACAATGGAAAATTTTTTATCTATCATCATCAGAAACGATGGTTAACAAGAATGTTGGAGGAAAATTAAATGGCTAAATGTCCGAAATGTGGAACAAACGTTTCTAAAGAGAGGAAATCGTGGAAGATGGCTGGACGTCCCGATCGCTCAGGAAAAAGAATGCAGCTGGAAATAGGGCTTTTCGATTGTCCGAAATGTAATAAAGCCTTCCGTGTAGTGTTGAGTAAAAAGAAGATTCCAGCTTAAAAAAAGCTCTGACAATAACCGTTACATGCCGAAAACGCAAACGAAACAAAAATCAATTTACACTGCGAAATACGCCAAGGCAACGCATAAGACTTAAGACCCTATAACCTAATGTCCAGGCAAGAAAAACAGATGATAATAACATATAGGATGTACATGAATGCCCTAAACACTGCAAAGATTCCAAAGCATCTCAGACAAGACCAAACTAGTTCAAAGCCACAGAGCTTTAAGGTTACCCTCATCTTCCCCTTCCCCCCAATTTTTTATGAATTCAAGCGCTAAGTTTTAAAACCTTGAAGGCTATGTCAACAAGAGCACACCAACAAAAAAAAGAAGGCATAAAATTGACGCTGGACACAGTCCGAAAGGCATTGAAAAACGAGTACATCCAAACCGCAATAACGATAGTCCTAATTGTTGTAATAGTTCTCGGTTTCTGGTATGGATTACAACTAGTGTCAAACACCCAGTATCCTGCATTAGCTGTGGCTTCCGGCAGCATGTGTACTGTACAACACATGTACTGCGACGGTTGGTCTCATCCATTTGAACCAACACTGCATGTGGGTGACTTGATCATAATACAGGGAATAAACCCTGAAGAGATTTACGCAGCTGAGGAGCCTTACGGTGACATTATCGTTTTTCATCGCGGTAGTGAACTAGTAGTCCATAGAGCCATTGCAAAAAGAGAACAAGGAACTATAACTTTCCAGACAAAAGGCGATGGTAACGATAAGCCCGACGGGAACTGGGTGTCAGAGGACAAAGTGGTTGGCAAGGTTGTGTTGCGGATTCCATGGCTTGGAAGCGTCGCTCTTTTTATGCATAATTCCTCCGGAATATCTATAATAATAATTCTGCTAGTTGTTTTGGTAATTGTGGAGTTTGCGATTCCAGCGCTTTTAGGCGAAAAATCTGAAGTTAAACAAGAAGAAATTTCGGAGAAATCTTCTATTCGCCATTAATGTTTATTGAAGTTAAGAAGCGTATGCTTTGAAAGCCGCGCGCTAACTTCAGAAGGAACTTCTGTTTCAACTTGTTATAAGGCAGGTTATACACGATTTGTAAGATGGTTTGCTGGGAAAAGGAGGGAATGTGAAGGATGGCTTCAGCTTTTTAACATAAGGTTTTATAAAGGGTATTTAAGCTTCACTTATAAGAAGTGAGGTTTATGCCGGAACCTGAAGCCGTATATATACACATTGAAAATGTTGTTGCCTCTGCCACGTTGAATCAGAAA
>SOJA01000138.1 GCA_004376975.1 Candidatus Bathyarchaeota archaeon | reverse complement strand
TATTCTGGAATCATTGGATTCTATTAGCTGTTCTGGCATTGTATATTTCTTGTATATTTCTGAATTTATATCCCACTTTCCAACAATGCTCGAATCGATTAGGTACTGGATGCTGAAAGATAGCACATAATAGTTTAGCTCCAGCCTGAAGACTTGTCCTCCACCTATTGTCAAGTCATCCATGTAAAGGTATATGTTTCCACAGCTATCGTTCACTTTTGATAAAGACGTGTTTTGAAGTGTGACATAGTGGCGTGCAGTTTCATTTTTGACTAAGGGAACGATAAGTTCTCCTTTAACTGTCGTTGGAGAGCTGTTAATAATTCGGATAACATGTTTCAAGCTTCCAACATAAACATCGTTGACTTCATATTTGAGAAGTCCTAGGCTTTCATTTTGTGTTGTTTCTGGAAATAATGGACAATATGTAGAACAAAAAATGAAAGAAAGGTTAACTAGACAGAGAATCGACATGATTTTTCTGTGTTGGAGTTTCACTCAGCATCCTTCCATTCAGCTATGAACAACCATTAGGGCAATATAAAAATATTTGAAACTTCATAAAAGCGTAAGCTTTAGGCTATATAGGAGAAAAAGCGGGTTGGAGTTAAATCTTTGTAAGGAAAAACTTGTTGGAATGTATAGAAAATTACTTGAAATCCGTATTTTTGAGGAGAAGGTTTTTGAGCTTTACGCTCAAAATCTTGTTCCTGGTACAATACACCTCTATACTGGAGAAGAAGCTGTAGCAGTTGGCGTTTGCAGCAACCTCAGAAAAGACGATTACATCACAAGCACACATCGTGGACATGGCCACTGCATAGCCAAAGGTGCTCAGCCAAAGCAAATTATGGCTGAGATACTAGGAAAAAAGACGGGATACTGCAAAGGAAAAGGCGGGTCAATGCACATTGCAGACTTCAGCGTAGGCATGTTGGGTGCAACAGCAGTTGTTGGAGCTGGACTTCCAATAGCTATGGGAGCCGGATTATCCATAAAACTTAGTCGGACAGACAATGTTGTCGCATGCTTCTTCGGTGATGGCGCCTCAAATCAGGGAACATTTCATGAAGCCATAAACATGGCGGCTATATGGAAACTTCCAGTGATTTTTGTTTGTGAAAACAATGTTTACGCCATGGGAACTCGTCGATCGAGAGTGATGCTTATAGAGAACATTGCAGATAGAGCCCAAGCTTATGGAATCTCCGGCGTTGCAGTGGATGGAAATGATGTACTGGCAGTTTACGAAGCTGCACAAAAGGCTGTTGAAAGAGCTAGGAGAGGTGAGGGACCTACGCTCATCGAGTGCAAAACTTATAGGCATAAGGGGCATTCTCGGATTGATCCAGCCAAGTATAGACCTAAAGAAGAAGTTGAAGAATGGTTACGTAAAGATCCGATTAAACGGTTTAGGGAAAAACTCATGCAAACAGAAGTTTTGACGGAAACTGAAATTCAGCAAGTTGAAAAGGACGTTTTGGCGGAAATCGATGAAGCTGCAAAATATGCCCTGCAAAGTCCATTTCCGGATCCTGAGGAAGCTTTGGAGGACGTTTACGCTTAAGTTTTGGAGGGGTAAGTGTGAGAAAAATAACCTATAAAGAAGCGTTAAGAGAAGCGTTAAGAGAGGAGATGCTTAGAGACCGGACTGTTTTTCTGCTTGGTGAAGACATTGGCAGGTACTGGGGAGGAGCATTCAAGGTAACAAAGGGTCTGGCTGAAGAATTCGGAGATGAAAGAGTTAGGGATACGCCAATATCAGAATCAGCCATTATAGGTGCAGCTGTGGGTGCTGCAATAACGGGTACCCGTCCAGTAGCGGAAATAATGTTTGGGGACCTAACATCCCTAGCTATGGATCAAATAGCAAATCAAGCAGCAAAAATACACTACATGTTCGGTGGACAAGCAAAAGTTCCGCTTGTGATTAGAACACCCTTCGGTGCTGGAGTAAACATAGCGGCTCATCACTCACAAAGCCTAGAGGCATGGTTCATGCATGTTCCAGGCCTGCATGTATGTGTACCTTCAACACCTTATGATGCAAAAGGTCTTTTGAAGACAAGTATACGTGGTAACAATCCGGTTTTCTTCTGTGAACATAAACTGTTGTATCCAATGGAGGGTGAGGTTCCAGAAGAAGAATACATGATTCCTTTTGGAGTTGCGGATATAAAAAAGAAGGGTTCAGATGTGACAATTGTAGCTACTTCATACATGGTTCACAAAGCCTTAGAAGCAGCAAGAGAGCTTGAAGCTGAAAGCATAAATGTGGAAGTTGTTGATCCAAGAACCTTGGTGCCTCTGGACAGGCAAACAATAATTAGTTCTGTCAAGAAAACTGGGAGACTTGTTGTCGTGAGTGAAGGCTGCAAAACCGCCGGTGTGACCGCTGAAATCGCCGCCATAGTTGCTGAAGAAGCCGTAGACTATTTGGACGCGCCCATAAAACGTGTAGCTGAACCGGACACGCCGATTCCATTTAGTCCAACACTGGAGCAGTATGTAATTCCAAATGAGAAATCCATAATAAATGCTGTAAAGGAGATTATCTAGCGTGGTAACTAAAGTTGTTATGCCACGGCTCAGTCTAACAATGAAGGAAGGCACCGTTGGCACGTGGTACAAGAAAGAAGGAGACACTATTGAGAAGGGAGAATCCCTTGTTGAAGTTTTCTCGGAGAAAGCCACCTATGATTTGGAAGCGCCAGCCTCTGGTGTACTGCGGAAAATCATGGTTCAAGAAGGCGCTGACGCTCCAGTAAATGCCGTTTTAGCTGTCATAACAGCTCAAGGTGAAGCATTTTCAGAAGCAGAAGTATCTGTAGAAACGCCAAAAATGATTGAAGGGATTGAGAAGAGAGTTTTGGCTTCCCCTGCTGCAAAACGTTTGGCAAGAGAACAGGGAATAGAGTTGTCTCTCGTTAAGGGAAGTGAACCTGAAGGAAGAGTCGTTGAGGAAGATGTTAGAAGATTCATCAAAGAATCGCGTGGCATTCTGCCTAGGATCAAAGAAGTAATTCCGTTAAGTGGTTATAGAAAAACCTCAGCTGAACGGGTTTCTACAAGTTTCAGAACAGCCCCTCACAGCACGGTAGTTATGGAGGTTGATGCTTCAAAAATCATGGTAATGCATGACAAACTTCAAGTATCCTATACTGCAATTGCAGTGAAAGCTGCTGCAACAAGCCTAGTCAAATGCTCCATGATTAACTCAACACTTGAGAGAAACCAGATAAAAATTTTTAAGGATGTGAACATAGGCGTCGCTGTTGCAACCAGAAACGGCTTAGTTGTTCCAGTTATACATAATGCTGACAAGAAAACTGTCAAAGAGACAGATGCTCTCATTGAGGAACTTGGAGAAAAAGCTGATCAGGGAAAACTTGCGAAGGATGATTTGGCTGGAGGAACGTTTACAGTCACAAATTTAGGCATGTACGGAGTTGATTTTTTCATGCCTATAATCAATCCGCCTGAAGCAGCAATACTTGCCATTGGAAGAACTGTTGAAAAACCCGTTGTCACCGACGGAAAAATCGAAACAAAACCATTAATGATCCTAAGTTTGGCCTATGACCACAGAATTGTAGACGGTGCCTCTGC
>SOJA01000045.1 GCA_004376975.1 Candidatus Bathyarchaeota archaeon | reverse complement strand
TCAGAGAGTTAGAGAAGGAGATAGAGTCTACAGGATTCTTTCGTAGAAATGCATGCTCTGCATACATAGACGAATGCCGAGCACGATGAAGTAAACACAAATAGGTTGCATCATGCACATGCATACAATGTCATTGTGGACAATTGCACGCATCCGTTTTATCTTTTGCCAATTTGCGCAGGCAAACTTCACAAAAACCGTCCACTTGTAGTGTTGAGGAGCTTAACAACTCAGAATACATGAGGTCGATAGGCTCCACGTGATGGCGTAAGCCTCTGTTGTGGCCTAATCCATGAGCAACCAACCTGCTTGAAGAACCCTTGTTCACCTGAAAAAGGGAGACAACCCCAACCTTTTCATCCACATAATCGTGAACAAGATAGAACGCTCTCTTGAAATTCGTTCTATCAAAGAAATGGTACATGGCCACCATAGGATCTGCCGTTATCCCCAACAAGAGACTCTCCAACTTCTTGGAATCTCTCACTCTTCTAATCTTACTAATCAACTTTTGAAAAAGAAAGGCACCGTAGGATTCTCTGCCTGTTACCACCTTGAAATCATGCTCAAAGCTGAGCTTCCCGATATATCCAATGCCCTCCCATGTTTGCGTTGGAAAGTAGCCCCTCGCAACTTCAACAATCTTGACCATATCTTTGTCGTTTTCCTGTTCTCCGCTAATCGTTAGAACACTTATAGATTGCATAATTAAGACTTACGAAAGACGAAATATAGCGGTGATTACGGTTCTACAAATATTCCAGAAACGGAAATATTTCAGACACCGATGCATGCATGGATCAGTTTTGCAGGTTCTTACCATCAACATCGTGCGGGCACATCATTGGAACTCGTACTAATGATTTAAGAAAGAAATTCCTATAACACGCATGCATGAAAGAGGCTTGCTTCATGACTGGACAATGCACGTTTTGTAGACTAGCGAAAAAGGAAGCTCCTGCGAGTTACATTTACGAAGACAAAGAAGTAGCCGCTTTTCTGGACATGAAACCGATAAACGAAGGCCACACACTCGTAATACCTAAGAACCACTACGAGAATATTTATGAAATTCCAGAAGAAGAAGTTGCACACTTATTCAGGATTGTGAAGAAAGTAACATACGCAGTCAAGAAGGGAGTAAATGCTGAAGGAATCAGCATTATCCAAAACAACGAAAGAGCTGCAGGTCAAGTTGTATTTCATCTTCATGTCCACATCATCCCAAGATTTTGGAAACCAAAATCATGCCGACCCCGTGAAATATGCGAATCGAGTGAATTAGATACTGTAGCAGCTAAAATAAGACAATTCGTTTGAATTTGCACGCGTGCATGACCAAAAAAAGAAAGATGATGAAAATGCCTTAACGGCAATCCTTAATCCCCTTCACTTTGTGTTCTTTCTATATGCTGATTTCTGAACTGTTTCATGTTCATTGTTTGGATGCATGTTCCGTTTGTGACGTATTCTCCTGTCCTTTGTCTGCTTTGGTTTTGTGTTTGTGTGCAATTGCAGATGCAATCACGATGCTGGGTCCTAAGTCTCTTTTGTTCCTGCATCTGAAGCATGTCACAGTTGCAGTCGCAGTCTTGAGTTTGCAATCTCTCTTGAGTCTGTGTTTGAAGCACATCGCTGTTTCCGTTCATGTAAGCCTGTATAGGTGCAGCGAATAGAGCGATGACAACGATACCCACTACTAATCCTATTCCCGCCACCATTTTACCATTCATTCTTTACCACCTCCATTCTTTTGCTCACAAGAAAATCATGGTCACCGTCTGGTTTAGATGTTCGTTGTAACAAAGTGTTTCAAATTTTGAAACAGCTTATAAGAGAGTGACTAGTCCTTAGATTTTGTGAGTGAAACATGCGTTCCAAAGCTTTGATTTTCTTTCTAGCAATCTCGTTCATTCTCACCGTTCTCGGCTTTTTCCTTTTTACATTTGAAGGTGGTTTTGGTGGAAGAGGGCACGGAATGGGCGACCAGATCCCACAGTCTTTCTTACTTCTCTTGTTTATCGGACCTCTTGTTGCCTTATTGAGTGTACTAGGGTATACTCTGACTTTTCCAGAACTCGGAGAAGGCAAACCTAAGGTAGAACCTTCTTCGGTGCCAAAGGTTGAGAAAGGAGAATCTGCTCTTAGTGCAGTTTTGCGAGTTCTAAATGAAGATGAGAGAAAGGTGATTGAGATTTTGGTTGCTGAGGGCGGAACAATGTTGCAGAAAGATATTCGCTGGAAGACTGGGCTATCACGAGTGAAGACCCACAGAATACTTTTCAGGTTAGCCAAGAGAGGAATTGTCTCAGCTGAGAAACATTATAACACAAATAAAATAACATTAGCAGACTGGCTTAAGAACAAGAAAGGGCTGAAAAATGACTAAAAACCTATCCGAAGAAACCTATCGTTTGGAAGGAATCACCTTTGGGCTTGCAGACGGTTTGATTATGTGTCTAGGTCTTATAATAGGGGTTGCTGAAGTTACCTCTGACACTCGGTTTGTGATAATTACGGGAATAATCGGTGGCTTTGCCAACGCATTTGGAAATTCCATCGGGTTCTTCATGTCCCAATCAGCAGAAAGAGCATTACAAATTCATGAAACGACGGACCACGGAGTAACAACGAGAATACATTCTAAAAGGGAGATATTCACAAACACCTTCTTCGCATTCGCATCAACCATCGCCGCTGTGCTAGTTCTACTATTCCCATTCATAGTTCTCCAGATGAACCACGCCGTAATACTTACATTCGCAATCGGAACTATAATGGCATTCATTCTGGGAAGCTACGTAGGCAAAACAAGCCATGAAAACCCTTACAAAGAAGGACTAAAATACGCTCTACTCGCCATATTAGGAGCAATAATATCTCATTTCATAGCAGACCGCATCCAACTCCTAATCTAGAAAACAATGTTAGAACAACATTTCCTTATTTCAGCAGCCCCAATTTCCCTATTCCCTCAATGATTTCCAAATCGGCAACTGCGTAGAAAACCCATTTTCCTTCTTTCCTTCTCTTAATAATGCCTTCTTTTTCCAGTATCCCTAGGTGGTGAGAGGCTGTTGGCTGTGTCAGATTTAGAGCAACCATTATTTCACACACGCACATCTCACGTAGCATCAGGAGCCTTAAAATTCTGACCCTGTTTTCATCTGCTAAAGCTTTAAAAAATCTGCTTTGCTTTTTAGCTGATTCTTTACTTGCCATCCTATTGGCGAGGTCTCTTAGTTCTTTAGCATACTTGGATGCGTCTTCGGTTGGACAGACGCACGACCTAACTAATCTTGCTAATCGTTTATCCGCATCAGTTTTAGACATGTTTATTCTCACCAGTAATTTGTATCGAAATATCTAAATATGTATTTGGGAGACAATAAAACATTATATTTAAATACATCAATATGTAACTCCCCCCTGAAGGGGTCTCAGAAAATGCCCAACTCCCAAGAAAAGAAGGTTTCCCTCGGGATTTTCGAGAAATATCTTACGCTGTGGATTGCCGTTTGTATCCCAGTAGGATTGTTGCTGGGAAGGTTCTTTCCTTCATTTGGTCAATTTTTGGATTCTTTGAAAGCTGGTAACTTGTCTATCCCTAT
>SOJA01000192.1 GCA_004376975.1 Candidatus Bathyarchaeota archaeon | reverse complement strand
ACATTGCTTTTTTCGATAACTATCAAGTTGTTGGTTATATCTGCTGTAAAAACATAGATGTTTCCTTCGCGTCTGATTGGCGCCGTTGAAGGGGAAACGCTTCCATCAGCCTTGATGTAAATGGTTTCGCTGGCTTGTACTATGTTAACTCTTGGAAGATAAAACAGTGTAAAACAAAGAACCAAGGAGAGAAGTTGCGGTATACTGAACCTCATATTAGATGCCAAATAACTCAGTCCTTCGTTCCTTCTTATATGACTTATGAGTTGTCAAGTTTCATAAAGAGAATAAGGTGAAACAGGAGAGAAGCAGACAGCTCCTTCCTCTTTTTCCCACTCCTTTCCCACGCACCATTAAGTCTTCAAATACGTAAAAGATTTTGCTACATTTGATTCAAATTCAAAAAACTGTGTCTGTGCAACTATATCGAGGCATATTCAGCTAGATAGACGAAGTGCAAGCAAATGCAACTGCGTGCACATTTCAAAACAATTCCTCTTTCGAAGCTTTTGAGGAACCGCTTAATATTTCTTCATTAAACGTCTAAGGCTTAGCTGTATTCCCTGAATGTGTATCCGCATTTTGTGCATCGGAAGAACTGCGTTGAGGATTCATCAGCTCCTCTTGTTTGCACTTGCCAAACATATGCCAAATTGTTTTCACATTTAGGACACTCAATTCTAGCTGTGGGCATTGTTCGTAATTTTTGCTCTTCTTTACCTATTACTGCCACAAGTTTCTGTGGGTCAGGCTGCATAGCTTTTGAAGCCTTTGGTGTAACCATATTGCTTAATGCCTGTTTCTTGTAGCCACACTTGGGACATAGAAAGACCAAGTTTGTTTTCTTGTCAGTTTTTTCTTTCTTAGGCACAAGGCGAGAACCGCAATCAGGACAAAATTCCATTGCTGTTTACTCCGCTGTCAGTTTGTTTTCCCTTAACATGGTTCCTTTTAAACCTTTTCTTATTCCAATAAAGATCGAAGTTAAGTTTTGCTGATTCCAGAAGCAACAAGATGAGCTACACGTAACGCTTCCGGTACACTGCTTCTAGTAGAGGTTAGCTGCAGAATTTTCTTCGCATCTTCCACCAAGATCCCTGATAGCTGCATGTATACTTTTTCGTTTTCGCTTCTTGTAGATACCTCAATTAATTCCCCAGTGCTTCGGATGATTCTCCAGCGTTCTTCTCTACCTGGCAGGTTCTTTAACGCTTCGCAGATTTCAGTAAAGTTCGGTTTTTCACGTGTAACCGCTATAACGGGTAATCTGGCTTCCTGATGGAGTTTTCCTATGTCGACGACGTTGAAACCTGCGAAAGTTATTCCGTTAAGCAATATGACCCTGAGCTGCTTGTAGTGCGGAGAATGACTTATCATGGATGCTATTTTTTCTGTAGCATCAAATCCGTCCACTTCAACTTTCGTGTGCATAACGCCGTCAAGCCAGTATCCCCCGCGAAAAACCACTCCAACAACAGGCGCAAAGCCTTTCACATGAGGAATGAAAACTCCATCATCAACCCCTAAAACTCGGATTTCAGGTTTGATCACACGAAATTTTCGGATCAGCAAAATTACTCCTCAACAGTATCACCCAAACATGAGGAAAGAGAGATTATAAGTTTAACGAGTACATGACGATAATGCAGAGGAACACAGCTTGAGTAAGAACAACAGAACGCTCCATTTCTTAAAAACTTACAGAAACTTAACTGAGGTCTTGATGGATCATAAACTTGCATCTCTAGGAGACGCATTCATAAACTTCACCTATTCACTAGCCTTGTCAAAAAAGAAGGGACAGCCCTCAGGTACAAAAGTTAAAGGACGTGTACTCGCTGAGGCCCTTAAAAAGGCCGGGTTAAGGAAACATATGCCGTCAAGAGTAACCCGACACATGCTGGCGGATGCTGCAGAAGCGTTAGTTGTTTACGCTTGGCTTCATCAGTACATTACATTAGAAGAATGTACTGAAAAACTGGAGAAAACTGATGACTTAGTTGACGGACTCAGCCAACTGCTTCTAACGATAAAGGATCGAATCAAGTTTTAAGAGCTTTCTTAAATGCTTTACTGAATTCTCTGTTCATTGCACGTGCTCTTTTTACGGCTTCTCGGAGAGCTTCTTCAGGTTTCACAGCACCAGTTGTACGAACGTAAACTATCGAGTTTGACGTGAGAGGATGAGGTATATCGTAGCCTGCCAAATCCACGTTTCCATCTTCCAAAAGCCTTTTTTGCAGTAGATTGCAAAAGGTATGCCCGACATCCTCAATATTTAATTTGAGTTCGTTTGGAGTTTTCTTTAATATTTTAGTTTTCATCTGCTGTTTCCTTCTGTGTTATTACTCCTTTTCCATAGTCCAACGCGGTTTTGCGATTTTCAATCTTCCCACATCTGGGGCAACACAATCTATGTCGCCTTGACTCCAGCATGTGACCACATTCCGAACAAAAAGCGTAAACCACACCTAGACTTCTATCTTTCATGGATAAATGGTATGTCCTGTTCTTTTCGCTTATTACCTTCGCCCTAACAATGTCGCCAACCTTGCAGACGTCAAACATCGAATCAACATATCTTAACTGAACATCAGAAACATGCAAGAGCCCCGAGAAAAAACCGGAAAGCTGATCTTCATCTATCTCGCACACGCGTACAAAAGCGTTCTGCTTTTGAACCTTTGAAACCTTCCCTGAAACTATGCTTCCAATCTTCGGAACCTTTACATCACGAACAAGCGGACAAACTGAAACTCGTCTATTCAAAAAATCCAGTAATGCCTGGCCAACAACCTTGGAGTAGATAACACCATCTTCAACGTATGTACCAGCATCCGCAATGAACTCTTCAATTACGCCTAGACGTTCACCTGGTGAAACAAATCGTCCACTTTTCCTATCTAACGACTTTGAATTCATTCCAGTCTCCTTCATCATTTAAATCCATGTGATCAGGCATTTATAATTGTTAACGGCAACATGCCAATTAGGTGTATCCGTACTATTTATGCTTCTCAATAAACCTTTTGATTATTTGAACCGAAAAACCAAGTTCATTCCTTCTGGAACAACCTCAAGGCAAAGAACGGATTCTCCACCATGATTTTTCACCTTCTCTCTAAAACATGTAAATCAACTAGGAACTCGCGTCTTTGCTTCGTGTGAAAGCTAAACATACGTGGAATTGTCATCAACATGGCGTAAGCTGCCCTAGTTCGTCCATTATGCTCCTCAACAAACCTTTTAATGAAGTTGGAGGGGAACACTGGTATAGTGCTGGTTCCGCGGGTCTTCAATGCTTTCAGGAGAGCTTTGTTTTTATGCGAGCTTTTGTGAAGTGAGTAAATGTTTTTGCCGACTTCCAAGGCTTTTTCCAGAAATTTGCGGTCAGCTCTACGCTTTTGTACGCCAAATGGTGGGTTCTGTAGAACAGTGTCAAACTGTCCATGCACAACATCTATGTTTGCGATGACCCACTGCACTTTGTCTTTTAAGCCAAGCTGCTTTGAGTTTTGCAGCGCCTCTCTCACTGCAGTTGAATCTATGTCCACACCTATGACTTGTTTTGCGCCTAGAAAAGCTGCTCCCAATGCCAGTCTTCCAGTGCCACAGCCCAAGTCTAA
>SOJA01000171.1 GCA_004376975.1 Candidatus Bathyarchaeota archaeon | reverse complement strand
AGCAACACTTTGACAAGCTCCTCAAAACAGAATTGCTTCTATTCAACAGTGACAGCGCCGCCATACTAGCGGAAGCGATCACTCTATGGGGTATAATCTTGTTTCTTAAAAATCCTTGGTCGTCACTTTTGGAAGCTTCGTTAGAATTAGCATGTGCTGTTCTCCTTCAGTCTATGTTCCAAGCGCTCATCTATATTTATTTGCCTTTGACAACGCATTATCTAACTGGCTTCGTCTTTCATTTCCTCCGCCAGCTCTGTTAGCAGTTTCTTCTGGTGACGTGTTAGTTTTGTAGGTGTCTTAACAACAACCCTAACAATTTGATCTCCTCTTCCCCATCCATGTAGATGTGGTATTCCTTTTCTCCTTAATCGAAACAATGTTCCAGTTTGGGTTCCAGCCGGGATAGTGAGCCTTGCTTTTCCGTTGAGGGTCGGCACATAGATCTTCGTTCCCAGCGCTGCTTGAGGGAAACCTATAAGTGCCTCGTAGAGGATGTTGCTTCCATTCCTTTTGAAATTTCTATGCGGCTTAACGTGCATAATGATGTATAGATCGCCATTAGGACCGCCTCGCATCCCAGGTTTGCCCTTCCCACTTAATCTGAGACTGTAGCCGTCATCAATACCAGCGGGAATTTTCAATTTTATCTTGTGAAGGCGATTCACAGTACCTATTCCGTTACATTCCTTGCAGAGGTCTTTGATAAGCACTCCCTGCCCATGGCACTTACTGCACGGTTTAATTTCTGTGAAGTTCATGTAACCGACGTTTCTAGTGTATCTTATTTCACCTGTCCCCTTGCATTTTGGACATTTTTCCGGGCTGGATCCAGGTTCAACTCCGGTACCGTGGCAAGCGCCGCAGACATCAAAACCTGAAATCTCAATTTCCTTGGTTAAGCCGAAGGCAGCGTCTTCCAAGGTTATTTCAAAATCATATACTAAGTCTGCTCCTTTTCGTGGCCCATATCTCCGGCGGGTTCCACCTCCGAAAAACATGTTGAATATTGAGCCAAAACTGCCGAAGCCTAGATCTCTGAATATCCTGTCGAAATCGGCGCCTCTAAATATGTCGTCCCGCGTGTATCTGCTGCTTATTCCCTCATGCCCAAATTGGTCATATTGCATGCGTTTTTCATCATCGGAAAGAACTGCATATGCCTCAGATAGCTCCTTGAACTTTTCTTCAGCTTCAGGCGACTTGTTTCTGTCTGGATGATATTTCAATGCTAGTTTGCGATAAGCCTTTTTTATCTGCTCTTCGGAAGCGTTTCTAGGCACGTTTAGGACTTCGTAGTAATCTCGCTTGCTGTTCATTGCTTATCAGCCTAGTAACCGAGAGAAACTTATGGCTGGTCTTCCTCCTTGTCTTTTACTTCTTCATAGTCCGCGTCTACAACCTTCTCTTTGGACACTTCAGCTTGCTCTGCTTTTCCTTGTTCTGCTCGTGTCGCAGCTGCTTGCTGATAGATGACAGTTCCGACTTCTTGAAGAACCTTCGCTAATTCCTCGCTCTTAGACTTGATCTTTTCAACGTCTTTACCGCTAAGCATTTCTCTAACCTCCGCAACCGCCTTGTCAATTCGCTCTACCTGTTCTCTAGCAAGTTTGTCAGCCAGATCCTTCTTTGTCTTTTCAGCTGTGTACATGAGCGAGTCAGCATTGTTGCGAACCTCAGCATCTTCCTTCCTTTTCTTGTCCTCTTCAGCAAACTTGTCAGCCTCCTTCATCATACGTTCTTTCTCTTTCTCTGAAAGTTTTGTGGACGCTGTAATAGTGATCTTCTGCTCCTTTCCAGTAGCCATGTCTTTCGCTGAGACGTTTAGTATGCCGTCAGCATCGATGTCAAAGGTTACCTCTATCTGTGGTACACCTCTTGGTGCCGGAGGTATCCCTATCAGGTTGAACATACCGAGTGAAATGTTGTCCGCTGCCATAGCTCTCTCCCCCTGCAGCACATTGATTGTTACAGCGGTCTGAAAGTCTGAAGCCGTTGAGAAAATCTGGCTTCTCTTCGTCGGGATCGTTGTATTCCTTTCTATGATCTTTGTAAAGACACTGCCTAGAGTCTCAACGCCCAACGATAAGGGAGTTACATCTAAGAGTAACAGGTCTTTCACTTCGCCGGCTAGTACGCCTCCCTGAATTGCTGCACCGACTGCGACACACTCCATGGGGTCCACTCCTCGTTCTGCATTCTTACTCATCAAGTTCTTCACGAACTTTCTTACGAGGGGCATTCTTGTTTGTCCGCCGATAAGGATGATCTTGTCTATATCGTTTGGTTCTAGCTTCGCGTCTGAGAGTGTTCGCGTTATTGGCTCTGTGATCTTTTGAATGATTGGTAGTGTGAGTTGCTCAAGCTTAGCCCGATTTAGCGTGCTGTGCAGATGTTTTGGCCCTCCAGCGTTTGAAGCGATGAAGGGAAGATCAATATCCGTGGTTGTAAGATTGGAGAGCTCTATCTTTGCCTTCTCAGCTGCTTCCTTGAGCCTTCGCATGGCCATTTTGTCGTCACTGAGGTTTATGCCTGTTTGATCGCGAAACTCTTTGATAAGATGTTTAACCACAGCAGTATCTAGATCAGTTCCTCCAATCTTTGTGTCGCCGCTTGTCCCCAACACTTCGAAAACTCCGCCGCCGAAATCCATTATGGTAGTGTCGTTGGTTCCTCCTCCAAAGCTGAAAACCATTATTTTCATCTCCTTCTCCAGCTTGTCAAGGCCAAATGCCAAGGAAGCAGCTGTTGGCTCATTTATGATTCTTGCAATCTCAAAACCTGCAATCTCACCCGCATCCTTGGTAGCCTGCCTCTGATTATCGTTGAAGTGCGCAGGAACGGTTATTACACACTTCTTCAATTTCACCCCAAGAAACGTTTCCGCATCCTGCTTTATTTTCTGTAGAATGAACGCTGAAATCTGCTGGGGACTGTACTCTTTACCGTGAATATTCACTTTGTAGTCTGTTCCCATCTTCCTCTTAATTTCAAAAACAGTTCCCTCCGGATTTGTAACGGCTTGTCTCCTCGCTGGCTCACCAACCAAAAGCTGCCCATCCTTAGTAAACGCTACAACTGAGGGAAACATCTTGCCAGCTACTGTAGGGCCTTCTGCACTGGGTATTATCACAGGTCTTCCCGCTTCTAAGATAGCAGCTGCGGAGTTGGTGGTGCCTAAGTCAATCCCTAATATTCTTTCTCTACTTTTTTCTTTGCTCACGAATCAACACCTGCCTTTATGGCAATCTTAACCATGCTTGGCCTTACAACCTTATCTCCAAGCATGAAGCCTTTTCTAACCTCCTCAATAACCACACCTTCATTATATTTCTTAGTTGGAACTTTCATCACAACCTCATGCAGTTCTGCATTAAACGGTTTTCCAACAGCCTCTATTTTCCTCAAGCCCTCATGCTCCAAAGTGGCGTACATCTTCTTCAAAGTCATTTCAACACCTTTCAACAGAGCATCTTTTTTTTCAGTTTTCCTTCCAGAACAAAGAGCTAACTCAAGTTCATCTATGACATCAAGGAGATCAATAATTAATTTTTCATTGCTCCACCTAGCTGTCTCACGGATTTCCTTCTCCATCCGCTTCCTATAATTCTCGAAATCTGCTTGAAGGTACTTCAAACG
>SOJA01000120.1 GCA_004376975.1 Candidatus Bathyarchaeota archaeon | reverse complement strand
ACAGATACTTTTCTAGTAGTCTAAATGGGGGTGGGTACAAGTCGAAACGGGCGGGTGGGATTCGAACCCCACACCACGTAGAGACATCTCCCGCACTTTCCCCTTTTTTCTATACGTAATGCGCATACCGTGCGCAGTCTTGTTTGGAGTGTGCCCATTTTGTTCTAAGTACACACCTTCACTTCAGGTTGCCGATCCGCTTTCTAATTACTCTCATAATATCCTTAATTCGAACATCTTTAATTGATTCATCGCGTTTGTGCAATGAGTCATCAACAAGCTTGATCCATTCTGACACGAACGCACAATCTCGAATGCCCTTGCACACATGCATCTTGAAAACACCCTCGTGGGCCTTTTCCACCAATTCATCCACCTTAGAAAGACTGCCACCACTCTGCTTGAGTATTTCCACCTGAACCTTCTGAGTGAAACCGGCGATTTTATCATAAGCAGTTATCATCTCACCCTTGTCCTCGAAAGTCTTTACCAAACGCTCTAGCATCTGGACCTTTGCGGGTCCTTCCATGGTAGATACTTTCTGTTTGAGTTGTTCTGGTAGCTGTAAGACGGAGACATATCGTTTTATTGTAGGTAAACTCATACCTGTTTCTTTGGCAACCTTCTTATAATCATTCCCGTGGTGTTGGAGCAGTTGTCTCAATGCGTTTGCTTTGTCTATGGGGTTCATTTCTGCTCGATGAACATTTTCTATTAGGGAAACTGCAGTCGCATTATTATCTGTCAGATCGGTTCTGACTATAGCGGGGATGGTCTTCCACTTAAGCTTGCGACAAGCTAGGTAACGCCTTTGCCCAACTATCAGCTCATGCCCCTTACGCTTCTTTCGGACGATGACCGGGCTGAGTAACCCTTGCTCCGCGATGCTCTTTGCCAAATCGTCCAGACTACTGTCTTCTGTCCCTGCCTTTAAATCCCTTCGAGTATTAAGGTCCGAAACCTCAATCAAACTAATGTCGATATCCTGAAGGCTATAGCCTTCAGTTTCTCGTCCTTTTCTCATACGAATTCCCCCGAATACAATTCCTCTTCGAAGTCTAAATCTTCACGGAACTTATACCTGTGATATCCATGTCTTTTCCTTTTGAGGTTCGACCATGTCATAATACTTCACTATCTGCTGGCCCTCTATCAGATATCCCTTCTTCAAAAGATAGTTGATCATTAGCAGCTTGTGGGGCATTTTCTCCAAGAGTTTGTATTGGATTGCATCTGTTATGCCCTTATCGGTTTTGTAATGCGTTAAAATCACAGCAAGCTTTGGGCTTACTTCCCACGTGGTTACTATGTCCTTCTTCCACTGTGCCGAAGTTTCAACTTCAATCGCAGTGTGCACATTTCCACCTCTGTCGAACCAAACTAAGTCCACACGGGATCCCTTCTCCTGCAACTCAGGTTGAACTACAAAACCTAACTCTTGACCTATCCGTTGAAAAGCCGCGACCAATCGATCATGTTCTTTTCCCCTGATCGCGTTGGAGTAAGGTTCGATTTTTTCCATAATGGCTTGCACTATCTTGTCGATTGTCTTTTCAACCTTCTTGTCCTTGTCAAAAACGAATACTCGACCAGTATCTCCCTCTTCAACAATAATGACATGAGTGCCTAAACCTAAACATCGAATCATGTCTGCTTTTGTACCGAAGGTCAAGACACACGTTGGCTGCGCAATCTGCACCAAGTTTTCTAGATCCCTAAAACTTTCAATTACGACAGTATGTAGTTCGGGAAGATAATGGTTCAATTCCTTTTGGATGGAATATCGCCTGTCAGTTTCCTGGGCTGTGAAGCGTATATTGTGTTTTTCTAAGAGTTGCTCAAACGTGACTCGCCGCACTGGGCAGAAAGTGAATTTGTAAATAAATCCATCCTTCCTGACGCTATCCTCACACCCTACCATGTCAATACGGGAATTACATTCAGGACAAAGAAGCCGTAATTCTCTTCTGGTCAGTTCTTTCGTCCAAAGGCTTTCTACTGATGGTGAATGCGGTTCATATCTTAACCGAGTAGATAGTGTTAGCCGAACTGCGGTTGATTCCTTGACAGCATTTGTGTCCAGATGATTGCACGCTCGAATAGCCTCAAATGGCAAAGCCACAATATCATAGCATTGTCTCTTTTTGAGCTTTAATGCTGAGAGTCTGTATTCATATAGTTCTTCCCTTGTAATTGGTCCCAATACGCCACCTATGGAAATAAGGTTTATTGTACCTTCAACTTTCTCTACAGCCTTCTTGGTCGACTTGAATGATAGAACTTCTCCATCGGATTCCAGTTCTCTTACATCATTGGTTCGCATCCATTCCAGTAGTCTTGGAATCTGCTCTTTTGGAGCCATCAGTCTGTTGACTTCTATGATGCTTTTCCTTTCGCAACTGTGGCACAAATATGAGGGGACCTTTCCTTCTCTTGTGATCTGTTCATCTATCTGAGCTCTTTCTTTCTGATACTCTTGAAGTATAGGTTGAAGAGCATCAAGGATGTAATTGAGACTAAGATTTGAACTAGGCATATTGTTGACTTCTGGTCTACATTACTAATCAGAGTTATGCCATTAAAACATGTTTAGTTGGACTGCATGTGCAGGAAAAAGGCGGAGAGTTCATTAAAAGTACTTGGCAGTCGTCTGTAGCTTGGACGAAGCCCTCAGTGGAGATGTCACCCGCAAAACCCCCGTTTTTCTGTCTTCAAGCACGATATTCGTCAACTATGCTCTGACAAACCTTATATTATCTCTAATCTGAGAAGGAAATTGAGAACTAACTTCTGATCATGAGGAAAAGGCTTATGGAAGACTATGAAAATGGCGCCTATGCATACGCTTGATTTGTTCGAATGGCTTGTGGAAAACGGAGGACCTGTGATTCATTATAGAACAGCCACCGAACTGGCTGAGAACGTGATAAATGTCGATGTCGAGTCCCTAAAGTGCAAGCTTCTTAACAGCGAAGCGGTTAAATCTTGGCTTGACAAGTTGCAATCGCATGAAGTGCGAGTTGAGCAGACAAAAAAGGGTCTGTTACGGTCCAATTTCTTTCATGGCGGTCGCGACATAAATATTGAGGTTGTGTTGCCTAAGCTTTCTCAGCTAGGTATTCGTGCAGGTATGACTGAGTTTGATGACAAGACGGTTTCATGGCGAGAAGTCCTTGTAGAAGCGCAAAGAACTTCATTTGAGGATATTTACTTAGACGATGACCAGTTTCTGCGCCAAGTTTACTTGCATTATGATAGACAGATTGTGCTTGGCGCTTCACTTGCATTGGCTGGCTACTACGATGATACAGTGCAGCGGCATCTGAGAGACCGCCTAAACCTGATTCACAAGGCAATAACGCAGGTCGGCTATGACATTTATGAGAAACCTGGTGAGTACAACATTCGACCAAAAAAGTGGAGAAATCACATACTAAAGTGGAAGCTCTATGAGGATGGCAACATTAGGCTGCCCTTCATACATGATATCTGCAGCTTTACTGTTTTGTACGAGAAGACGAGCGACAAGACAATCAAAGATAAAATCGACACAATCATACAGTGGGTCCTTCAACCAAACCATCAAAGTTTATTGTATAACTATGGGTACATAAGATGCCCTCACGGTCTTGGGAAATCTG
>SOJA01000160.1 GCA_004376975.1 Candidatus Bathyarchaeota archaeon | reverse complement strand
AAACTGTAGCCCATCGAAAATGAAAAATGGGGGTTTGTGGGGCAATTTCGGGAGATAACCTTACTAATAGTTGGCTTTTTGAAGCAAATGATATACACCTGAAAAGTAGTGAAACAGTGATATAACAATTATTCTAAATAGAGACTTTTTTGTGCTCTAGTTCAAAGGTTTCCACAAGTCATAAAACACCAAATCGGATATTTTAGGCCAGTATGAAGGTTCCTGAATGGTAAGCTATGCTTTGGTTGGGCGATGTGGGCTCTATTGTGGCTCTTGCATGATTTATAGAGCATACAAAGAGTCTGGGAAGTTTAGGAAACTCATTGCTGAAAGAGCAAAATGCAGACCAGAAGATATTAGATGTGAAGGATGTCAAACAGTTCTAACTGAAGGATGGAATGTAGAAGGTCAACAGTGGGGCAAAAACTGCAAGATAGTCAGATGTCTTGAAGCGAAGGGATTGAAATTCTGTTATGAATGTGGAACCTTTCCAGACTGTGATAAATTCAGAGAGATCTATGACTCAGAACTGAGACATGGTGAGAACCTGATTGAAAATTCTAAGAGAATTAAGGCAGGTGAAGTTAAAGAATGGCTCGAAGAAGAGGAGAAGAAATGGGTATGCAAGAAATGTGGCAAACCCATATCCGATTATGAAGAATACCATTGGTGTGGAGCAAAACTACATAGATAAAAGAAGCACTAGATTAAGCAACCTTCACCAGTGAAAATTGAAGTTTCTTGCACAAGTCATAAAACTGAAAAGGTAATTTGCTGTTCTAAAACGTAGAACTAAATGTGTATTTGTGTATCTACATAAGTGACATGAACAGAAAAACTGTCTTGCTTGCTCTTGGCATTGTTGCATTTGGCTCCATTGCTACCCTAGTTTCTGGACTATTCAGGCAAGATCTGTCTCATAGAGTAGGAGTTAGTGTAGTTGGCTATGGATTTCCTTCAAGTTGGTACAAAAAATCATGGATAGTTCATCCCATCATGCCTGTAGTTAGTTCCTACTGCTGGGAATGCTTTGCACTAGACATTGTCTTCTGGTCTTTGGTGATAGCTGTTCCAGTTACTGCCATTATCGGAAGAAAGAGCAAAGCCTGACATAGTATAGATAGAACGAATGTAATGTCTTTCTAGGGAGTTCATGAAAGAGAAAGTTTACAGGTGGGGTATCATAGAGAAAGCAAATCTTGTTCTTGTGGAACCCCTATTATTCTATGCTTGCCTATCATTACCATCGGAGTTTCATTTATCCCTTTTAATCTTGCCTTTAGTTTACCTGTGAAAGTGTCAATGTCATATACTTTGACTTTCCATCCTTTTCCTTTAGCTACTTCCAGCACAATATCAAGAGCTGCTTGATCAACTTCAGGCAACTTTCTAATCTTTCTAAATTGAAGTTTAGAGGTAGGTCTATGTATGTCTACCTGACCTGTAGCTGTATGTTCACAGCCCTTCTCCTGATAAACATCTGAGACAATTTCGTTTCTCACATATACCTCAATTACTTTGGACACAACATGCCTCCTTGAAATGCAAATCCCACAATTACTTCCTCAATACATCACTTAATTTTTTGCATACGTGAATTGAATACAAGTTATAGACATACACCCACACATACACAGACACAATGCGTATTCAAGCTTTTGCTGATGTAAAAATGTGGCTATTCGTCCACGCCTTTAAAACACAAAAAAAGGGAGTTTGCAGGAGATGTCCCCACTGTGGGTAGGGTTCGAATCCTACCCCCAAACCCAAACCCAAACCCAAGAAAGTATGTTATATTGTACTGCAATATAATATAGCGCGCGCATAAAGACTTATTGCGGGGACTTTATTAGAGAAATTCTGGATGTGAAGAGCTTAGAAAGTATATGTGAAGGGATGGTGGATATTCCTTGGAGTTTGTTATTGAAACTACGGATCTAACAAAGAGATATGGCTCCTTAGTTGCTGTGAATGAGCTAGACCTCAAGGTCAAAGCAGACACTGTTCACGGCTTTTTGGGCCCTAACGGCGCTGGAAAAACCACAACAATCAAGATACTGGTCGGATTGTTAAAACCCGACGGCGGATCAGTGAGTATTCTAAGTCAAGAGCTTGGTTGGGACAAGCCAGAAGTAAGGTCGAGAGTAGGCTACATGCCTGAACTTCCGAAGTTGCCTAAGCATCTGAAGGGAAGGGAGCTCCTTGACATATACGGAAGAATGTACGGCATGACCAAAGAAGCGCGTAAGAAACAGGTACCTAAACTTCTCGATATGGTTGGTTTAAGGGGAAGAGAGGATGATCTCATCGGCAAGTACAGCAAGGGTATGCAACAGCGCTTAGGCATGGCGCAGGCGCTGTTAAACGAGCCCAAGTTGTTAATCCTGGATGAGCCGGGTCTTGGTTTGGACCCTGTTGGAATGGTTGAGGTCCGGGATTTAATGAAGAAAATGGCAAAGGAGGGCGTCACCATCTTTCTTTCGTCACACCTTCTGCACGAGGTTCAACAGGTTTGCACCCGTGTTACAATAATTAACAAGGGAGTTGAGTTGGCTTCGGGCACGCTTAAGCAGATCTCCACCAAGGTCGGGGGACCCTTGACAATAGAGGCTGAAGTTGATAAACTCTCAGAAGCTGTTATTAAAAAAGTGAGAGAACTGCCTTTCGTAAAAGATGTTTCTAGAGACGGAAAAGAGCTCTTGGTCGAGGTGAAAACTCGTGACGACGTCAGATCTGAAGTTTCTCAGGCCATTACAGCTGGGGGAGGCATCGTTATATCCATGAACTTAAAAGGAGAAAGTCTAGAGGACGTATTTATTGATCTTCTTGGCAAACGCAAAGAAAGGAGGTTGAAAAAATGAGTGCAGGCCAGACGGGTTGGACAGCGAAGTTTCTTGCAGTGGTTAGGTATGAGATACTCTGGAACATCCGAAAGAAAAAGTTCCTTGGGATGTTTGTTGTTGCGTTTGCTCTCGCCACCTTGGTGTTGGCTGGAAGCCACATTGCAAGCGCCATCACTGGCGAGCCCGTAAAACCGAACCCGGATTTCGTCATTAACGCCAACGTAGGTCTAGGCGGGCTTGGATTTTTCTTGTTTGCGATGGTGGTCACGATGAATGTTATTTCAGCAGAGTTTGAGAGTGGAACCATCGTTCCGCTGCTAGCCAAACCCGTGTCAAGGACCACCGTGTTTTTTGGCAAACTGTTTGCTGCTTTCCTAACGCTTTTGGCAACATACTGCTTTCTGATGATTTACATGACTATAGGCGGCTTTGTTGTGCATGGGCCTCAAAATAACCTGCATCTCGTTCCGCTCTCTCTTCTCGGAGCCCTTTTCAGCACTTTAATATGGATAGCAATTGTTCTGTTGTTCGGCACGCTCTCTAGGAGCTCCTTAATCGCTGCTCTTGGAACTTTCGGCGTCTGGCTAGGAACAACCATAATTGGTCAAATACTTGGGATGCTTGCGGGTCAAGGATGGATTCTCAACTACATTCCTGGTGTTGGAAACGTTGGATACGTTGGTGAAGCTCCACCTTTGGGTGTCGCGGTTTCAACAGGCACAGACAGCATAGGTCCAAATTTAATAAATTACATTCTGCACCCTTCATGGGAGGTTACCTACTACAAGATAGACATAGGAGCAACCA
>SOJA01000113.1 GCA_004376975.1 Candidatus Bathyarchaeota archaeon | reverse complement strand
ATTGCGGTGTCAAAGGCGTCGATGCGAAATCTGAGAAAAGTGGAAAAGTTATAGCTGAACCAGAGAAGAAGAAATCATAGTCCCAACGCATCTTTGACTTGTCTGGTGGTTGGCTTACCTTCAATTGCAATCTTTCTATCGATAACAATTGTCGGAACAGTTTTTATTCCATACTCTTTCGCTTTCTTTAGACAAATTTCGCTTTCACATTTTTCCAAGATGTTGTATTCAGTCACGGTGCATTCACTACATTTAGCTTTCTGAACAATTTCCATGGTTTCTTTGCACAAATGGCATCCAGCGGTAAATACTTCAATGTTGTGTCCCACGTTTTCACCTCTGAATACTTTAAATTATAAAGTAGATGTAGAAGGTCAAGTACTTAAGTTGCCAAGTAACTGAAAGGTAAGTCAATGTGGATTGATAGAATGAGTTTCCAAAAGGAAAGTAAAGAAAAGTGTGTATGTCCCCTCGGTGAAGTTATGGACGTTATCAGCAAGAAGTGGGCACTACTAATAATAAATACGATTGGTAACAACGAAAAGTTGAGATACAATAAAATAATGGAAGGTCTCAAAGGTATAAATTCAAAAACTCTTTCAGATAGATTGAAGGAACTGGAAGAATACGGTCTAATCAAAAGAGAAGCATACGCGGAGATTCCTCCACGAGTCGAGTATACCCTCACAAATGATGGAGTTGAACTGGCAAGAGCAATGCTACCGTTAATGCAATGGGCAAATTCGCACAATTTGTTAAAGAAGGAAACAAAAACACCTTGCGATGTTGCCTATCGAAAAATAGCTAAGTTATAGCAGAACCAAAATCTGCAGAATAAGAGTGACATTACGTGACTCACCATTGGGGATATGTAGGAGCGATTGCTTCCGCGGTTTTGTTTGGAGTAAGTTCAACTCTGAACAAGATTGCGTTGGAAAATGTTAATCCTTTGATTGTTGCAGGAATGATTTACTTTGTTGGCGGTGTTCTCCTATTTGCAGTTCACCTTTCTCCACTTCACAGAAAGATTCTCTCTCTGTTTGAAACCCCCACTGAGACTGAAACCAAAATATCAGGAAAAGATTACAGAATTCTTGCTCTCGTTATTCTCTGTGGCTCAATCATCGCACCTTTTATGCTTTTGCATGGTCTTAACGAAACCACGGCAATTGATACGTCTCTACTCCTTAACACAGAACCACTGTTCACTGTTTTAATAGCCTTTGTTTTTCTGAAAGAACGAGGAACAAAGAAGGACTATCTTGCCATTCTTCTCTTACTTATTGGAGTTGCGTTTATAACAACAAAAGGAGAGTTCCAGATGCTTACCTTAACCAAAGAGGTCACCGGCAACTTGCTGATAGTAGGTGCCTGTCTATTTTGGGGAATAGACAATAACTTGAGCAAAATTCTGAGCAAGAAGCGAGATATTGTAATGGTAACTGGATTGAAATGCTTCATTGGTGGCGCTATTCTGCTAGTTATGTCTCTATTTCTAAGAGTTAGTTTTGATGTCACCCTGATTTCCATACCGTACATATTGTCAGTGGGAGCTTTCAGTATAGCCTTCTCAATCCTACTGTTTCTTTTTGCATTAAGGGAAATAGGTGCAATGCGAACTGGAGTTGTTTTTTCTACAGCCTCCCTTTTTGGTGCAGTGTTTGCTTTT
Source organism: Candidatus Bathyarchaeota archaeon (assembly GCA_004376975.1). The sequence goes on along the minus strand of SOJA01000113.1, from coordinate 10,010 downwards.
GTCATACTCAGAGAAGCCTTTACTCTTATACAGTTACTAGCTGGATTAATCATGTTGTTAGGAGTTTACATTCTCTACAAAAGATGAAAGTTTCCAATGTCAGAAATGTAAAAAAGGTTAAAGCAGAACCAAAAGAACTAATTAAAATTGTGAAAAAAACGATGTTATCACCCGGGCATGCATGGAAGAAAACAACCTCATTTATTTCCAATCATAAGGCGCACAGGGCAAAAGTCCTCTGATTCGCAGAAAAACTTCACTATAATTTTGCTTTCAGTTTCTCTTCTATCGTCTTCAACTCTCCATGCTCCAAAATACGGATACGTGTTTCAAGTCTAATGTTCAGACCTAAACGCTTGAAAAACCAGAGCAGTTGCTCGCCATTCACTGGGCCTTTCAGTTTCCCCGTAGATATCAGCTGAGCTAAAGCCTTTTTAATTTGAGGAACGGCCTCAGGATACTGGCGTTCTGCAGCGTTCAAAACTTCTAAGCCTCGACCGATCAGAACTCGACTTAGCACTCTCTTGGGATCCTCTATTTCCTTTTCTTTTCCAGCCTCTTTTGCCAGCCAGCGTTTCCTCATCTCGAACAGTTTCCGATGTTTCCACCGTTCCAATTCCTTATCTTCCGGCAAACATATCCACCGTCAAGACTATGACAAGAGTTTTCTCCCTTTTCATGTTTTCGCATAAGGCTATTCATATCTAAGTCGTTCGCTACCAGTATGCTTTTTAGCAAGACGTTTAAGAGATTGAAAAATAACATTTATAGTTCAATCTGTAGAGTTGCTTAGAAGCCATGTCAAATGGAGAAGTCAAAATGACCCAAGAAGAAACGAAGGTAGGAGTGTACATTTGCCACTGCGGAGGGAACATAAGTGATACGGTAGATGTGGAAAAGGTGAGAGAAGCTGCTGCCAAATTTAAAGGGGTAAAAATCGCAGAAACATACGAATATGTGTGCAGTGACCCTGGACAAGAAATGATAATAAAGGGGATAAAGGAGCATGGGCTCAACAGAATTGTAGTGGCGTCATGTTCACCGCGGATGCACCTTGACACTTTTAGACGAGCAGTGGAATCGGCTGGTTTGAACCAGTATTTCCTTGAAATGGCAAATATTAGAGAGCAGTGTAGCTGGGTTCACGACGATAAGGAGGCTGCAACGTCTAAGGCTATTGACCTTGTACGTGGGGCGGTGGAACGAGCCCGTTACCTCGAGCCGTTAAAGACAAAGAGCATACCAGTGAATAGAGACATCCTCGTGATTGGAGGAGGAATCGCGGGCATCATCGCTTCCATCGAGTTGGCGGACAAGGGCTATCAAGTATACTTGGTGGAGAGAAGCCCGAGCATAGGCGGGCATATGGCCCAGCTTAGCAAAACTTTCCCCACCCTCGACTGCTCGCAGTGCATTCTCACGCCGAAAATGGTGTACGCTGGACAGCACCCAAACATAAAGACAATCAGCATGGCAGAACCAATAGCCGTCGAAGGTTCTCCTGGCAACTACAGAGTCTTAATCAAAAAGCATCCAAGATTTATAGATGCTTCCAAATGCACTGCCTGTGGAGAGTGTGAGAAGTTTTGTCCTGTCAAGGTTCCAAGCGAATTCTCAGCCGGCTTGTTTCCGCGAAAGGCTATTTACACACCGTTCAAGCAGGCTGTTCCAAGAACATACGTGATTGATAAAGAACATTGTTTATATTTCACTAAGGGAGTTTGCAGGCTTTGCGAAAAATTGTGCAAGGGTAAAGCCATTGATTTCAACCAGAAAGAAGAAGTCATTGAGCTGGATGTGGGCGCGATTGTTGCTTGCACCGGATTTGAGCTAGTTGATCCGAAAGCTTTTGAGGAGTACAGCTTCGGTTTACACCCAGACATCGTAACGAACCTGCAGTTAGAGATACTCCTGAATCATGAAATGCGCAGACCATCTAACGGAAAGGTAGCGAAAAAAGTTGCCTTTATACTCTGCGTGGGTAGCCGAATGATGAACGAGGAACCAGGGGTGGAACATTGTTGCAAGATAGGTTGTATGGCTGCAATCAAACAGGCTATGATAGTTCAAAAAATCGTGCCGGACGCCGAGCCATGGATTTTTTACACCGACGTAAGAGCTGATGGGAAAGGATACGAAGAGTTCTACACGACGGCTCAAGATCACAATGTGCATTTTGTCAGAGGCCGCGTAGCAGAAGTTCTTCCGCAGAGTGATGAAATATTGGTGAGGGCGGAGGACACCCTTCTTGGGACTCAAGTAGAGGGAAAATTCGACTTAGTAGTACTCGTCTTGGGGATTATTCCTAGTTTAGGCACTCAAGAATTGGCTCAAAAGTTGGGCATCCAAGTCGGCCCTGACGGATTTCTTTTGGAAAGACACTACAAGCTTAGGCCAGTTGACAGTCAAAGGGAAGGAGTGTTTATTGCTGGATGCGCCTTGAGTCCAAAGGACGTGAGGGAAACAGTCTTAGAGGCGATGTCTACTGCTTCAAGGGTTGCAACCTTCGTAGGGAAAGGTGAGATTTCTGTCTCGCCAGAAGTAGCCTATATCATTCCCGAAAAATGTAACAACTGTGGGATATGCATAAAAGTATGTCCCGTTGCGGCGGTGGAAGAGTCTCCTACAGGCTTAACGATCAACCCGATGTCATGTGTTGGATGTGGAATCTGCGTGCCAAGATGTCCTGAAGAGGCTATTGACCTTAAGCACTGCACTGAAGCCCAGTTGATGGCTCAAATCTGTAAAGTAAGCGAAGGCGGCAAGGCGCCAAAGATCATCGCTTTTCTTGAGAAAGAGATAGCTTACGGAGCTGCTGACTTAGCTGGGCAGTCTAGAGCATCATATCCCCCCAACGTGGAGATAATCAGTGTTCCCAGCACTGGAAGAGTCGGCTTGAAACATTTGTTGCACGCATTCGCCTCTGGAGCTGACGGCGTGATATTGCTTGAGGATCATGGCGGCGTGTTTACTGAAGAGGCTTTGAGGAAACATGTTACTCAATTGAAAAAGGAGCTAAGAGAATATGGTGTCCAGTCCCTCCGCCTTATGTCGTTTTCTACAACGCTTCCAGAATACAACAAGGTACTCAACATATTCGAAACATTCAACGAGAGAATTTCGAAGATGGGTCCTCTTTCACAAGAAACACGCTTGAAAATTAAAGAAAAACTTGCAGCGCAACAGAGTTTTTCGGCAGATTGAGACAATTAGGAATTCATGTGAAGCGTATGGACTGTTGATAAAAATGGAGAGTTGGGACTTAATTATCATCGGCGCAGGACCGGCTGGTCTTACAGCGGGTATTTATGGAGCTCGAAGCGGACTTAAAACGCTAGTTCTTGAGGAAAAAACTCCTGGAGGCGCAGCTGCTGACACACCGTTAGTCGAGAATTACCCGGGCTTTTCTGAGGGAATCAGTGGACGCGATTTAGTTGATAAAATGGCTGAGCACTGTAGAAAAGTGGGCGCTGAAATCAGACAGTTAGAAAGGTTCATCGAACTAAATGTTAAGGATGAAAGAAGAATTGTTAAAACTGATAAAGCTACTTACTCAGCGTCCGCTGTGATTATTGCTTCTGGCTGTCATTACAGGGAGCTTGGAGTACCCGGTGAAAAAGAGCTTCGTGGCAGAGGAGTCAGCTATTGCACCCTGTGTGACGGCCCATTCTTCAAAGGGAAAAAGGTGATTGTGATAGGCGGTGGAAACGCAGCGATTGTCTCCGCAATATACCTCGCGAATCTGGCGTCGGATGTTAAGTTGGCTCATCGAAGAAGTCAGTTAAGAGCGGAAGAAGCGCTTGTGAAGGACCTGCATGCCCAAAAGGTAAATGTTCTATGGAACACGGAGCTTAAAGAGATCAGAGGCGATGTCAAAGTGAAAGGCGTTGTCCTATTCAACAGCAAAACTGGTGAGACTAGAGAAATGGATGTTGATGGTGTGTTTGTTCAAGTTGGTGAAGTGCCGAACAGTCAAATCGCTAAGGAAGCCGGTGTTGAAGTGGATAAAGATGGCTATATCATTGTTGACAGTCGTCAAAGAACCAATCTAAGCGGTGTGTACGCTGCCGGTGACGTGACCACGAGCCCAGTTAAGCAGATTGGAACAGCCGTGGGGCAAGCCATAATAGCAGCCACTGAAGCGTTTGGTTACACAAAACAACCATACTACTACAAAGGATAAAATTCGTGATTCCTTAAAGGTTGCTGGCAAAACGCTCATACACGTACGTTTAAGATGAAAGCTATGCGACGAGAATGCACCAAAACAGAGGTCTTTCTTTGTCCCTTTGTTTTTGGTTTGTGAGTCCTGTCGAGCGGGGCGCAAGAAAGAAGATTGGTGATGTCTTCACTGTGGGGACGGGTTTAAATCCAATCGTCTGAACCAAAAATTTAAGCTCATTTTGATTTCATTTAGCTAGAAAAGCCTAATTTGACAGGATACAAGTGAGATTCCGGGGACGAATTTACCGGTGAAATGTAATGGTCAAACCTTCGACTTTGTATTCTCTTCTTTCGTATGTTTGAGGGGCGTATCTTCCACCTGCTTCTTTGATTTGAAGCGTTAGTTTTTCTTCTTGTTTGTTAAGGTCAATTACTACTTGTGTCATGTGTTCTATTGCTGCAAGGAATTCTTTTGGGTGAGCAGATTTTTCTATTGTCCAGTACGCAAGTGTTTTGTACGCGTATAGTGCGGGGCATATGTGACCGAAGAACGTTTTTGTGTTTTCTCTTCCCCAGATGTGCTGCATTGCGGTTAGGCTGTTGAATATCAGCCTGGTTCCTTCGCTTATGAATTCTCTTTCTATTCTTCCGAAGAAATGGTGGAAACGTTCTGGGTCTTTTGAGCTGGGCACTTTTCTTATCCATTGGGGAGCTTTGTCATAGAAATCCGTGAATATCAGTTCGCCTAGTCCAGTTGATTCCGAAAAGCAGTCTAAAACTAGAAGTTTTTTCTCCCAATCTTTGGGCAGTTGTCTTATTAGGGGATTAAGCAGAACTAGTAGTGCTTGCGGGGGATATATAAAATCTAAATAGATTACCTGATTGTTTTCTTGTATACCTTGTTTCATGAATGCACGAAGGAATTCATGGATAAATGTTCCGGTGTCAATTTCCCATAGAACATTTTCGCCCAAGATTAGGCCTCCACCTAAAAGTTTGTCCAAATCCTTTACTCCGGTCGGATAATGCATTATTTCTCCATCCTGTTGAGTGTTAGATTTCCTCGTTCTTCCATTAAAATGTTTGTTCGTTTTCGTTGTTCATTGATGTACATGATGAACATAATACTTGTATAATTGAACATTACATTTGTAAAGGTCGAGGTGAAAACGAATGTTGAGCTTAGTCGAATTAACTGCGATGGAATTAGGAACGTTCAAGTTGATGGCAGACTTCTTCACAGATGAACCTGAATTAACCGCAAAAATCGAAAGTTTCACTTCAGCCCGCTACGCGCTTGCCACAGCCTTTTCAGAAAACTTCGGAGTTCCTGTTAAAGATTCGATTAAAGTTATTGAAAGCTTGGAGAACAAGATTAACGACGCGGATTATGTGCAAATCGAAACTGTAGGTGCAGATAAGAAGTTTAGATCTCTTTTACGAACAGAACTAGATACGTTAAGAGTGTTCGTTGACTATTTCGCCGAATCACCGAAAATGAGCGGAGTGAGCGTCATAGCTGATAGAAAAGAGGCGCTTGTCGACGCTTTCCATTGGTTTTTCGGTGGCACTATGGAAGAGGCTAGAGAAACCTTTGAAAGCTTGATTTCTGAAATTCAAAAAGCGGCATCCATTGAAATTGAAACATTAAAGCCTATCATTCCTGTGCCGAATCCATATGAGACAGCCTTACGACAGCTGGATATTGCCGCCGAAAAATTGAGGTTAGACCCGGCGATTCACCAAATACTAAAGCATCCAACACGATCAATAATTGTAAACATACCAGTTCTAATGGATGATGGAAACCTGCGAGTTTTCACAGGTTGTCGTGTACAGTATAATGACGCATTGGGACCGACTAAAGGCGGAATAAGGTATCACCCCGACCTAACATTAGACGAAGTGGTTGCTTTGGCTGCGTGGATGACATTTAAAACTGCTGTTGTTGGGCTTCCATTAGGCGGAGCAAAAGGCGGAATAAGGTGTAACCCGAAGGAAATGTCGCTCAGCGAACTCGAACGACTTACTAGAGGATATACAAGGGCAATAGCCAAGTTTATAGGTCCCAACATCGACGTCCCAGCTCCAGATGTCTACACAGACGCACAAGTTATGGCATGGGTAATGGACGAATATAGCCAAATTACTGGACAGTTTGCTCCCGGAGTAGTTACTGGAAAACCCGTAGAGATAGGAGGCTCTCGCGGAAGGAGTGAAGCAACCTCTAGAGGTTTAGTGTACACTATTGTTGAAGCGGCGGAACACTTGGGCATAGACCTCAAAGGCACCAGAGTAGTAGTTCAAGGGTATGGAAATGTAGGTTTTAATGCGGCAAGGATACTGCATGAAATGGGATGCAAAATCATCGCGGTTTCAGATTCGAAGGGGGGAATATACAAGCCTGACGGTTTTGACCCATTAGAGGTGAAGGAGCATAAAAAACAGACAGGGTCAGTAATTGATTTTCTAGGAGCGAAGAACATGACTAATGAGGAATTACTGGAACTCGAATGCGAAATACTCATTCCAGCTGCTTTAGAAAATCAGATAACCCAGGAGAACGTCCATAAAATAAAAGCGAAAGTAGTTGCTGAAGGAGCCAACGGCCCCACAACTCCTGAAGCCGACAAAATACTTTACGAAAGAGGCATATTTGTTATTCCAGACATACTTGCGAACGCGGGTGGCGTTACAGTAAGCTATTTTGAGCAAGTGCAAAATCAGATGAACTACTACTGGACAGAAGAGGAAGTCAGAAGCAAACTTGAAGCAATTATGAGAAAGAGTTACAGAGAAGTCCTTGCGACATCGCGGGAATATAATATTCCAATGCGAACAGCAGCCTACATGTTGGCTACGAAAAGAATAGCCAACGTGATTAAGATTCGTAAAAGAGCAATGGTCATGCCCATACGTATACCAACAAAATAGCCAACACTCATCTTCCCCTTTTTCCCAACGACAAATTGGCAGCTCAATAAGAGACATCTTCTAACTCTAAATTTCCCGTTTTGTTCAAAATGAACACATTTAAGATCGAGTGAACATAATATTTCATGAAGTGAAATGCTATGCCGGTTCACCTTCACACTACGATACCGAGAGAAACTGATCAGATTATCGAAGAACTAGCTAAAACTTACGGAACAAAAAGCAGAGTTATTGAAAAAGCCCTCGAAACAATGTTAAGAGTGAAAAAAGTAGGTTCATGCGAAGACTGCTCAATCAAGGCACAAATCGAAGAGCAGAATAAATTAAGAGAAACCCTAGACCTAACCTCTGTTAGAAGAGAAATTCTTGACGAACTGCTAAAAATAGCAGTTGGCGACCAAACATTTAATGGGTTTTTGAAAATCCAGAGAAACGAGGCACAAAATGTAATCGAACTACTTAAGACATCAATTAATTGGAAAACTCCAACAAGTTTTAGAGAATTCCTAACGGTTGTTGAAAAAATAAGGAATCTAACGAGATTGTACGAAATCACCTCATACAGTGAACTAGATAGTACCGCGATTTTAAGGCCTAGAGTTTTCACACGCATACCTGAACTTGTTGCCAGTCAATTATCAATTATCCTAGAAGGGATAGAAGTTCCATTCGATTTGAGATTAATGGGGAAAGACATAATTTTGAAAAAGATCCGAAATGACATTTACGCCTTAAAGAAAACAGATCATAGTCAACAGTTGTTTCAGCAGATGGAAGAAAGACTTTCACTCTTGAAGCCCTACTTGTCCAAGAACAATTTGGTTTTAGTTGGTCCAGCTTTTATGAACTGGGTTGAAAAAAATCTTGAGGGCCCCATTGCTGATTTAGGCACAGTAATTGAAGATATTAGAGCTTTTATGAAACCTGAAGAATTGCCTGAGGACCCAAACAAGTTTGTGGACGAGCTTTTCTCTGTAGGAGTGAAAATGAACTGGTTTAAAAATGTTAAAAAAACGAGGGAAGCAGATGGAAACCTCAGAATCTCATTTCAAGCATCAACACCTTCAGTAACTAATATTGCAACAGTGACTTTTTCATTGATATTAGCCACGAAAGGGTGGAAGCTGATTAGTTACTCTACTGAATACGATAACGGAAACATGGTGATCAAATTTGTTGGAGAGGGAAAAAAGGATGTTTTGGATCAACTTGTGGAGCTTAATCTTTACCGTGTTGTAAGCGAGCAATTTCTTGACACAATTCTTGTCCCCAGAGACATCTTTGACTCCTTTGCAGCCAAGGTTTTCGAAAGCGATCGAAGCAAGTTTGAGGACATATATAAAAACATGGGAGCCAGAATTGCAAATGCAATACGTATGCTTGCTAAAAACGACTTGGAAAAAATTGAGCGGCTATCAAGAAGCTTCATCCTAAAGAATTTGAATCAAGTTCAACCGGACGCAGAGATCAGATTTGTTGACAATGAACAAATCACAGTGATTCTTAAGAAGATGGACCCAGTTGTGGTAAATAGTCAAAGAGTTTTGATAAAATCATTGCTCAGATCTCTGGATTACGAAGTTTCCGTGACCGCATTTCAAAATCTTCTCAACTTCAAAATAAGGAGAGTGGAAAAACCTGCTTTAGAGCCCATACCTCGCAGCGCAGCAATGCAAACAATAGTAGACACAATGTCAGCCAACTCGCCCAAAGAAGCCCTTCGACAAGTCAAACGCACACTCGACGAACTGTTCCCGCTCGACTACCCATGGACAATAAGGGAGGTAGGAGAACGCCTAACTGACATGTACAGAGAGATGGGAATAGAAGTCGAAATAGAATACTTCCAAGGAGGCTTCACACTCAAATACAAAACATGCCCATACTACAAACTCGTCAAAAAAGGACAAAAAACATGGCTATGCAACTTTAGAAAAAAAGCCATAGAATACATTTTATCAAGAGTAACACACGGAGGAAAAGGCAGAATAAAAACAATAAAGTCTTTACTAAAAAACGAACATCCCTGCGAATACGCAATATTCCTAACGGAGTTTCTGAAAGAGTAAAGAGATTGATCAATCATTGATTCCAGTTAAACAAGTTGGAACGACCGTGGGGCAAGCCACGATAGCAGCCGCCGAAGCATTTGGCTACATCAAAAGGACCGTACTACTACAAAGCATGATTCCTTTTGTTCGTGAGATACTTAGAGTAAGATTTAAGTTTCAAATTAAGAAGTGGATTACTCTCATTTCATCAGAGGAAAATTAACTTGGGTAACAATGCTGTACTTGTAGTCGGCGGGGGCATAGCTGGAATACAAGCATCTTTGGACCTTGCTGATCGAGGGCTCACAGTATATCTTGTGGAAAAATCCCCAACCATTGGCGGACGAATGGCTCAGCTTGACAAGACTTTCCCAACGATGGATTGTTCCATATGCATACTCGCACCAAAAATGATCGAGTGCTTCCGCCACCCAAACATCAAACTGCTCACATGTTCAGAAGTTAAGGAAGTTACTGGTTCTGCTGGAAACTTTAAAGCTAAGGTTTTGAAAAACCCTAGGTTTGTTGACGCTGACAAATGTACTGGTTGCAGTGCATGCACTGAAAAGTGCCCAGTTAAGGTACCCAGCGAATTCGATATGGGCATGGGGATACGAAAAGCCATCTATATGCCTTTTCCACAAGCGGTGCCTCGCGTAGCCACAATAGACAAGGACCACTGCCTCTTCTTTCAGAAAGGAGTGTGCAGGGTGTGCGAAAAATTCTGCCAAGCACATGCAATCAACTTCGATCAAAAACCTGATGAAATAACACTTAATGTTTCAAGCGTAGTTTTGGCCACAGGTTTAGAGCTTTATGACCCAGCGTCGATAAGCGAGTATGGTTATAAACGATACAAGA
>SOJA01000015.1 GCA_004376975.1 Candidatus Bathyarchaeota archaeon | reverse complement strand
CTGAATCATTAGCTTCAAATTATAAAAAACTAATGGAAAAAGCAAAAAATCTCTTCATCCTACAGTCAGCGGCTGCAATCGTCCACTGGGACATGGAAACAAAGATGCCGCCTAAGGCAATTAGACTAAGAAGCTTACAGCTTGCTATGCTCAGTAAAATCGGACACAAAATGAGCACAGATCCTGAAATTGGAAAATTATTGGAAGAAATCATGCGACACCCAGAATACAATAGTTTTAATGCTGTACAAAAGAGAAACGCATACTTATTTAAGAAGCACTATGATGAACAAACCAAGCTTCCCGAAGAACTTGTCGTTGAAACCGCAAAACAACAAGCCATAACTATTGATATATGGAAGAAAGCGAAAGCCGCCAAAAACTTCTCTATGTTTAAGCCTGAACTTGAAAAGCTTCTTGACTTGAGAAAAAGAGCAGCAGAAATTCTGATGAAAGTGAAGGAGACAGCAACACCATACGATGCACTAGTAGACATTTTTGAACCGAAGATGAAAGCGGAATCAATCAGCAAAGTCTTCGCAGAACTAAGACAAGGCTTGATCTCGCTCATAAGGAAATGTGAGGTGGCTCCAAACCAGCCAGACATATCCATTCTGGAACGTCGAGTTCCCATTAACGTCCAACGTAGAATTGCGGGATCACTTGCTGAGTTCATCGGGTATGACATAAAGTCAAAGGAAGCCGGAGGCAGAATTGATGAGACCGAACATCCTTTCACAACAGGATACTACGATGATGTGCGAATCACAACACACTATTACGAAGATAACTTCGCATCATCCATATTTTCAGTCCTGCACGAGGGAGGTCACGCCCTTTATGAACAAAATCTAAAGCAAGAATGGATTTTCCAGCCAGTCGGCACAGCATGCTCCTCAGGCTTCCATGAATCACAATCACGATCCATAGAAAACATAATAGGGAGATCACGCGAATTCTGGAGCTACTTCCTACCAAAACTCAAAGAGCTCACAGGCAGCGTTCTTTCAGACGTGGACCTAGATAGGTTCGTTCACGCTGTTAACCAGGTCAAACCATCCAAGATTCGTGTTGAAGCAGACGAGGTAACCTATTGCCTTCACATCATTGTAAGATTCAACCTTGAACAAAACTTGTTCGCCGACAAAATAACAGTAGCTGAACTTCCACAAGTTTGGAACCAAAGCTATAAGGAATATCTTGGTGTGGACATCGAAAACGATTCTGAAGGTGTCATGCAGGATATCCATTGGGCCAGCGGCGCATTCGGTTATTTCCCAAGCTATGCGCTAGGCAACATTTACAGCGGACAAATACTGGCTAACATGGAAAAAGAACTACCAAACTGGAAATCCCAACTCTCAAACGGCAACTTCCAAAACACAATACAGTGGTTAGCCAAAAATGTGCACAGCTACGGAAACCTCTACGATCCAGCAGACTTGATTAAAAGAATCACCGGAGAAGAACTAAACGTTAAACCATACTTCAATTATCTAAACAAGAAGTATTCGGAACTCTATGGTTTCTAACCATCACCCTCCTTCTTCAAACTTTTTAAAATATCCCAGATTACAAGAACTATCTTCACAATAATACCAGCAACTACAAGGCACACCCCAACCCAACCAACCAATGCAACATAACAGTTAGCACCATAAAGAAACAAAACAAACCCCATAACTACTGAACACAGGCAAACCAAATCTTTCCACGACACATTGCACACCCCAAGAGCTTCAATTTCAAACTTTTGAAGCTCTCGACATATATAGACTTTACTTATCAATCAACAGCTTCCTTCTACTCAACATAAAAGCCCACAATAAAACATCTACAACACATCAGAATTGCTACAAAACCTTGCTCTCCGAAAAAAGCCCGACACATTAATGTCAAAACATCTGCACCTAAACACCAAAAGACAGAACACCCGACAACAGAAACAGAAAAATACAACAACAGAGTCCAACATGGGTAGGATAGCAAACATTGCCTACATAAACTAGCTAAAACGCCCATTTTACCGCCGCGAACCCGACACGTTTATATACAACCCTTCTCACACCCTTCTCAGGGTAGAGTTGAATGTCGGAACAGGATATAAAGAAGCCGGAAAACAAGGAGGAATTCACGAAAGTGTTAATGAACATCGCGAAAAAAGAGTCAGAAGCCCGCAGCTTCCTAAAGGGAAGGCCGACAAAACCTACAATTTCCGGCACAGCCAAATTAATGAACATACACAGAGATACTCTTTATACATGGCTTAAGGAGTTCAACGTCGACTTTAAAGAGATAGGTGACGTTATATCGACAGCTCAAACGATAGAAACTGTCGGAACCCCTAGAAAGCATACCTATCTAATCGGAGAAGCTTTGATGGGACAGGGAAACGAGGTTGCCCACATAGACCTGTTGATAGGTGATAAAGAAGGACCTGTTGGAGAAGCCTTCGCCACTGGCATATCCAACCTTTCCAAAGGACACACGCCACTCCTAGCTGTTATACGACCAAACTTGCCCCCTAAACCGCACACACTACTTGTCCCAAAAGTCACCATAAAGAACACAGAAGACACAAACAAGATATTTGGCCCAGCACAGGCAGCAGTCGCGAAAGCTGTTGCAGACGCTGTTGAAGAAGGACTAATCCCAAAAGACAAAGTAGATGATTGGGTCATAGTATGCAGCGTTTTTATACATCCGAAAGCAAAGGACTACCGCAAAATCTACCACTACAATTATGGAGCAACCAAGCTAGCTCTGAAAAGAGCGTTAACAAACTATCCACCCTTAGAAAAGATCCTATATGACAAGGACAGAGCTAAACACCCGATAATGGGATTCAAAGTGCCACGCCTATGGAGACCACCATACCTACAGATCGCACTGGACATACCAGATTTAAGACGAAACAAGAAAATCATAGCCTCACTTCCAAAAAGCGACAGAATAATACTTGAGATGGGCACACCCTTCATAAAAAGATACGGAACAAAAGTGATAAGCGAAATAAGAGAAGATGCCAGAGACTTATTCTTCGTTGCAGACCTAAAAACCCTAGATGTTGGTAAAGTTGAGGTTGACCTAGCCTACGAGGAAACAGCAGATGCAGTTGTTGCCGCCGGATTGGCACCCGTTGAAACATTAAATGCCTTTATCCACGAAGCAAAAAGACTTGGAATATACGCAGTGGTAGACATGTTAAATATGCAAGACCCAATCAGAAAACTCAGAATGCTCAAGGAATTCCCTGACATAGTGATTTTACACAGGGGAATAGATCAGGAAACCGGAAGAACCCTTGGCTTAGAACTCATTGAGGAACTACGACAAGCCTTCAAGAACAGGAAATTCCTCATCGCCATTGCCGGTGGAATAGTTCCAGAAACCGCAAAAGAAGCTCTACAAAAAGGAGCAGACATACTCATTGTTGGAAGGTTTGTGACACAATCTAAGGATGTTGAACGAGCCGTAAGAGAACTCCTTGAACTGACGCCTGAAATGCAAAAAGATATAGACTTATTCAGAGTACATGTAGAGTAACTGTTCGCCAGAAAATTTTCATAAATCCTTAATAGAGAGATTCCCAATTTTCATAACACTACTGGAGAGTTCACGTTTGGCTAAGTTCAAAATAATCATTTCAGACCCCGACTCCGGAACTTCAAAAACTGTTGAACTAGAAGAAAACCGCACTGTCCCATTAATCGGGAGAAAACTAGGCGAAGTATTAGATGGAACAATAGTGGGTTTAACGGGACACAAACTGCAGATAACTGGAGGTTCAGACAAAGATGGCTTTCCAATGAGACCAAGCGTTCACGGCGGAGTTCGGAGAAAAATCATATTAGGCGGAGGAGTAGGCTTCAAGCCAAAGGATGAAGGAGAAAGAAGAAGGAAAACGGTTCGCGGAAACACAATAACAGACGAAATAGTACAAATCAACATGAAAATAGTTGAAAAACCAAAACAAACAAAAGAACAGAAAAAAAAGCAAACAAAAGAAGAAACACCTAAAAAAGAAACTGAAACTAAGGATTAGACCCATTCACTCGCAAAATATAATCCTTTCAACAATCCGTAAACACTTGAGGAAACAAAAATGAACAGAAAAAAAAGCAAATCCTTATCAAAGCAACCTAAAGCAAACATCGGCACCATAGGCCATGTTGACCATGGCAAAACAACACTGGTGCAGGCATTAACAGGTATATGGGCAGCAAGACACAGTGAGGAGTTGAAAAGAGGAATAACAATAAGATTGGGATATGCAGACATGTTCATTTATAAATGTCCAGAATGCGAACCTCCGAAAAACTATTCAACAAAACCCGTCTGTCCTCATTGCAATTCAAAAACAACGCTCATCAGAACAGTCAGCTTTGTAGATGCACCAGGCCATGAAGCATTAATGGCGACAATGCTCTCGGGAGCCGCAATAATGGACGGAGCAATACTTGTGATAGCAGCAGACGAACCTTGCCCTCAACCACAAACGAGAGAGCACTTAGCAGCCGCAGAAATCGTCGGCATAAAAAACATCATTATCGTACAGAATAAGATTGATATCGTTAATGAGACAAGAGCACACGAAAGTTATGAAGAAATCAAGAACTTTATCAAGGGAACTATTGCTGAAAACGCTCCCATAATTCCCATTTCAGCACAACGAGCAGTAAATATGGATATTCTCATTCAAGCCTTAGAAGAGTTTATTCCTACCCCAAAGAGAGATGAAACAAAACCTCCGTTGATGTACGTGGTCCGCTCATTCGACGTAAACAAGCCAGGCACCGCAGTGAAAGAACTGGAAGGAGGAGTTATCGGTGGCACAATACTACGAGGCAAATTCACGGTTGGAGAAGAAATAGAGATTAACCCAGGAATCAGTACAGAAAAAGAAGGGAAAAAAATCTACAATCCTCTGATTAGCAAGATTACCAGCTTGCACGCAGGAGGAAGAAGCATAAAGGAAGCTCCCTGCGGCGGATTGATAGGAGTAGGAACCCTTCTGGATCCCTCATTTTCAAAAGCAGATGGACTAACAGGCAACGTAGCTGGAAGAAAAAATGAGCTACCCCCAACGTTCTCAGAATTAACCTTAGAGACACATATTCTTGAGCGAGCTGTAGGAACAAAAGAACTCATGAAAATCGAGAAAATAAAGATGGGTGAGACATTACTTCAACATGTAGGCTCAGCAATAACCGTTGGAAAAGTCACCTCCATAAAGAAAAACGCCATCGAAGTTCAGCTTACTACAAGACCAGTCTGTGCACAAATAGGATCAAGAGTTGCAATAAGTAGAAAAATAGCGGGCAGATGGAGACTAATTGGATATGGAATGATAAAGTAACATGCCACAAGAATCCAAACCTGTAAAGAAAACTTTGAAAATAATTTTAGACTCGAACGCTCTATTTGTTCCACTCCAGTGTAAAATAGATATCTTTGAGGAATTAACAAAGCTCTTGAACATGAAGTTTGAGTTAATTCTACTTTCGCCAATTCGACGCGAGCTTGAAAGGCTTGCTACAAACGGTTCACCGAAAACGCGGAAAAACGCCTCCTACGCTTTGAAAATATCTGAAAAATGCAGGTTGATTGAATTGGACGAAAGAACCGCTGGGTTCTCTCCAGACGACGCCATTTTTCAAGTGGCACACGAGTGGAAGAGCCCGGTGTTCACAAATGATAGAGAGCTTAGGAAAAAGCTAAGAGATATAAACGTGCCAGTTATTTATGTGAGAGAAAAGTCACGTTTAGTAATTAACGGGAGGACATAAACTTTTGTTTAGACTTATAACCCTTGAGGATACAATTCGCATTCCACCTGAAACATTCGGTAATCCTTTAGAGGCTGTAGGACATCAGCAGGTTAGGGCAAAATATGAGGGCATTGTTGGTGAAGAATTAGGCTACGTTATAGCAGTGACAGATGTGAAGGTAAGCCCAGTTGGCAAAATAATTCCCGGAGATGGAGCTACCTACCATAAAGTAAGCTTTTCTTTACTGACGTACTACCCAAAAATTCAGGAAGTGGTCGAAGGAGAAGTTGTTGAGATAGCTGATTTCGGAGCCTTTATACGTATAGGCCCAATCGACGCGTTACTTCATGTTTCGCAGCTTATGGATGATTTCATCTCCTATGACGAAAAACAAGGCGTTCTAATAGGCAAGGAAACAAAAAAGAAGCTAACCAGCGGAGATCAGGTTCGTACTCGAATAACAGCGGTTTCACTTGGTAGAGCCGGAAGCTCTGGAAAAATAGGCGTAACAGCCAGACAACCTTTCCTTGGCAAGCTAGAATGGATCGAGCATAAAGTGCAGAAAATAAGGGATAACCTGAAGGAAAAACCGTCGAAGGAACAAAACCAAAAGGAAGATGCATCGAATGACTGAAAAAGCTTGCACAACTTGTCGTCTCATAGTAACCGGAAACGTCTGCCCAAGATGTAAAACGTCAACCCTAAGCGATGACTTCAGCGGATTAATCATAATATTTGACCCGGAAGAATCAGCAATAGCGAAAGTCATAAACATCAAAAAGAAAGGACGTTATGCCTTAAAGGTTAGGTAAAATGACCACCCGGTACTTACTTACACCGGAACTTCGAAAAAGACTTCAGAAACCTATTGGCACACTTTTTCGAGGCTCACCCAAAGAAACAATAAGGAAACTCAAGGATTTAACAGACCAAGAAAACCCACCGATGATAATCTCCGTAGGAGATAGCATTTCCAAAAACCTCACAAGAAGCAACATTTTCCCGAAGTTATCCATCGTGGACAACAAAGTCATGAGAAGAAAAATACAGCCAATTACACTCAAAGCAGACAAGATTCTATACGCCAGAAATCCTCCAGGAACAATAACAGACGAAGCAATAACAACAATAAAAGAAGCAATAAAGCATAATGGTCACGTAAAAATAGTTGTAGACGGAGAGGAGGACTTGCTTACGCTTGTTGCTGCTTTGTATGCACCGGAAAACTCTTTTGTCGTTTACGGTCAACCGCTTGAAGGCATAGTTGTGGTTAAGGTTACAAATCAGAAGAAGAAGGAGGTAACCGAAATCATGAAAGCCATGGAAAAATTCGAAAAACTAAATAACGAGGAAACATATCAAGTCAACACCGCACCTGAGGAAAAACCATGGAAATCAAAATAGTATCAGAGAAGGAAAATCCATTGCTAAAACGGAGAGAAGTATACTTCCAAGTAAAACATGAGCAAAACGGCAGCACACCACCACGACTAGAATTTAGAAAAGCAATTGCCAACAAATTAAAGGCTAAAGTTGACCTGGTTTTTGTCAAAAAAATAGAAACCAAAACAGGCACGCATACAGCTGTTGGACTAGTAAATGTTTACGACTCCGTAGACCAAGCGAAACTTGTTGAACCAGAATATATCATTAAAAGGAACACACCACCTGAAAAACCAGCAGAAACAGAAGAAGGAAAAGAGTAGAATGTCAGACAACATGGAAAAACCTAGAGAAAAGGAAGAAAAAGGTAAAACGGAGAAACGAAAGAAAAAAGAGAAAGGAGTTTCCTCGCTTTACAAAACAGAAAACGACCAAATCACAAGGCTGCGACCTACGTGTGAGCGATGTGGACCTGGATATTTCATGGCAGATCATGGAGACAGATACACCTGTGGGCACTGCGGCTTTACACGTTACAAACCTGCCGAAAACAAGAAATAAACACCTTTAAATTACTCGTCACAATGATAGATTTGATGGTTTGAATGATTAGGGTGAACATTTCCATAACGAATGTTTCTGCTGAAAGATTTTGGGGCGCTCAAAAACCTATACCACCAATTAAAATAAACACAAACCTTAACCTAGTTGCCATAGAAAAAGAAAAGGAATTTCTAGAGGTGCCCTTTGTTTTAACAGTCAACTACAACCCCTCCATAGCTCAGATAAGTCTTAAGGGAAAAGCGTTTGTGACGGGAACCAAAGAAGAGATTGACGAAATCTACCACGGACACAAGGAAAAGAAACCGCCACCCCAAGTTATAGTGCAGTCAATTTCCAACGTTGTCTTTGTGGAATCTGTATTGATATCCAGAACACTGAACATTCCTCCACCTATTCCTTTGCCTAAAATCCCAACCAGAAAAACGTCAGAAAAGAAGCCTTCAAGGTTAGATTACAGCACTTGAAACGTTTTTTATTGTTCTTTTACTTCAATGGAACATACATGGAAGAGCGAGATGCGCCGATTCCAGGTGTTCCATGCCTTACAGGTCTGTTAGTTATCGCGAATTCCCCTAAGTAGTGCCCAAGCATTCCCGGTTTTAGCTCTACCGAAACGAAGTCTTTACCGTTGTGAACGAGAATTGTCAGACCGATCATTTCAGGTAGGATAATCATGTCGCGTATGTGGGACTTAACCGTCACATTGCTTCCTTTTTTAATAGCCTCTCTTGCCATTCTTGACTTTTCAAGCAGCATTCTCTGTTCCGGTGTCAAACCTCGCTGAAGGCTTCTCCTCTGCCTTGAGGGAAGCAAGTTTATGAATTCATCCATTGACATACCCTGCAGTTGATCAATGGTATATCCGCGATACACAAATTTCTTCGGCATTTTTTCCCAACCTATTTTGACGTTGAAATGCTATAAACCTTCCTAAAAGTGATTAAGTTTACCTTCTTCTCTTTTTTTGTCCGGCACGCCTAGCGGCTATCAAGCCAACTTTTTGCCCTGGCGGCGCATGACGCGACACAGTAGTGACTTTTCTCGCACTTTTTTTGCTGCTACCATACGGATGCAATGCTGCAATCATGGCTCTTCCACTGGTTCTTGGATATTTATGCCCTTTTGCCTTCATCATATGGAATTTTGCGCCTGCTTTCAGGAAAGGTTTCTCAGTTCTACCCGCGCCTGAAACTACACCAATCGTTGCCCTACAGTAATCATTCAAATATCTGGTTTTTCCAGATGGAAGCTTTATCATCGTTCCTTGCGGTGTGTGTCCCACGACTGTTGCATATGTTCCAGAAGACCTTGCGATTTTTCCGCCGTCTCCTGGCTGAAGCTCTAAATTGCACATTATAGTTCCTTCTGGGATTTTCCCCACAGGAATAATGTTCCCCACCTCAACCGGAGCTTTCCCACCCATCTGTACAGACTGTCTTGTATGAACACCTTCAGGAACAACAGTGTAACATGTTTCTCCATTCTCAAATCTCACAAGCGCAAGAGGTGATCCACGGCCAGGTTCGTGTACCAAGCCTTCAATAACTCCTTCTATTGCTGCTTGAAAATAATCATTTGGTTCTAACGATGGATATTGCGTCGGAGCAACCCTCTTATGAGTCGAAGCTCTAAAGGTAGGGCTTCTACCTCGTCCACGTCTCTGAACACGAATTCTCTTTCCCATACTCATTTCACCTCATCTATACTACAATATTCCAAGCTTGATCGCAACATCAGCTGCGTTATAATCAGGGTGAAGCTTAACGAAAGCTTTCTTTTCACCTTTCGGTGAAATGAGAACGTTAACTTTTTCAACCTCAACTTCATAGAGTTCTTCAACTGCCCTTTTAACATCCATTTTAGCCGCCTTAAGGTTGACCATGAACACTAGCTTATTTTCTTTTTCAATCATCAGGCTTGCAGATTCCGTCATCAAGGGATAAAGTATAACTGTGTAGGGATCCATTATGGCTTCTCCCCTCCACTGTAAAGTTCATCCAGCTTTTCAACAGCACTGGCTGTCCAGATTGTAAGCCTTCCAGGATGCGTGCCCGGCGCTAAGACCTCAGCGTTTAAGTTGTCAACGGTCATCACATCTACGCCTGGTATGTTCCTTGCAGCTTTCACTATCCCTCTGTCTTTGGCAACAACTATTACTGGACCTACAGCCTGTTTTGTTCTCCTGCCCCTCATCTTACCCTTTCCAGCCCGAACTTTCCTGCTTTCTTTCACTCTGTAAATGTCTGATAAGATGCCTAAGTTTATGAGGAATTCTTCCACTTCTTTTGTCCTCTTTAACCCTTCCAGTTTGTCAGTAACTATCGGAGGGATTTGCAGAACATCCTCAACAGAGTGACCGCGACCAGCCACTATTTTCTTAGAGGCTGTGGCGGCTATTGAAGAAAACAGAGCGAGACGTTTCTCCTTTTTCGGGATCCTTTTCGCAATCTTTTTTTCAGATTTCGGCGGATGAGTTGCTCTTCCACCCACTGTTCCAGGGGCTAGGGCTGCTCTTCCACCGGGTCCTTTCGTTCTCGGCATTCTGGATATACCCAGACCTACGCCTCTGGATTCTGCTGTTGTCCTTTTCCCAGCCAAAGGATTCCTGCCTTGCGGTTGAAAACTGTGAGATTGAATGGCCAAAACCGCTCGTTTTATGACATCTGGTCTTAAGGGTGTGTCGAATATCTTTGGCAGTCTTATCTTCCCGACTGGTTTTCCTGCGAGGTCATAGATTTTTTTGATCTTTGCCATAGGCTTCACCATTATTTTCCTTGCGGAGGCTCCAGTGATATGTATGTGATTTGCGGCGGTTGTTCTGGTATGTGTTTTGGTGGCCGTGTTGGATAGCGCAGCTTTATTGCTCTTTTTTCTGGGCCCGGTATGCTCCCGTCAAGTAATATGTAGTATCCGTGAATTATGCCGTACCTTATAAATCCGCCATTTGGCGTCACTTCTTTTCCATCTGTTCCGATTTTTATGATGCGTTTGTTGAGTTCTGTTCTTTGGTGGAATCCCATTTGTCCAGCTCTTGGGACACTGGGCATAATGTGCGCTGGTTTCCATGGACCTAGGGTTCCTACGCCTCTTTTTGTTTTTCTTGCTTTATGCTGAAGTATTCTTACTCCCCAACGTTTCACAGGCCCCTGAAAGCCTTTACCAGTTGTCACTGCTACAGCATCTATATATTGACCCTCTTTGAATACGTCCCCTAAAGACACCGGTTTTCCAAGCAACGTATTTGCGTATTCAAATTGTTCCTGAACCGTTCCTCCACCAAGCTCTATTTCCATCACGTCTGGTTTTTTCTTTGGCACACTGGTCTGTTTCGGCTGTGTGACTGCAATAACACGTATTCTAGTCACTTTTTCCAGATTTTCTTTAATTTTTCTGAGGTTTTCGTCCATATTGAAGTTTTCAGGTAATGGGAAGATGCGCTCGAGTTCTTTTGGCGGATTTTTCATCCAAACTTCTGTTAGGGTTTGGAGACCATAGGAGTTTTTCGTGTAGACTCTTATGGCGCATACAATCATGGGTGGTGCTTCCAGCACCGTTGCGGATTTGCTTACTTCTTTGCCGTAGTTCGGTGAGCGTTTCCTGTCTTCCACTGCGAACACGTGAGTCATACCTGCTTTGTAAGCAATGAACCCCAGAAGTGTGGGTGTGCCAGCCTCTATTTTCGGCCAGTGGCGGATCCTAGCCAGTATATTTTTGGCGCGTTTCCTAGGTGAATAAGAAAGGGAACCACGTTTTGGCGCATGTTTTTTTCTGTGACCCATTATCTTCCCGCTTCGTTCTTTAGGAATGAAAACAGCTAATCATCCCTGACACCCTACAGGGCAACAGTAGCTTTAACTTTTCATTCCTTATTCATAGTGCCTCTTAAAAAAAGGTGGGGAAGTATTTATGTCTTTTTAAGCCTCCACACTGTTATCTCGCCATTGGTAATTTCGTTCGTTTCTAACCGGAAGCTTTAGCGTACACGTTACACAACAATTCCTAAGAAGATTCG
>SOJA01000050.1 GCA_004376975.1 Candidatus Bathyarchaeota archaeon | reverse complement strand
TCAACTTTGTTGTTTCGTCAAGTGCTCTCTGCAAGTTCACTCCAGCTCCTTCAATTATCACCAGTTCTGCTGTTGCGCCGACAATGGAGCCTTTCATTAAGTGACCTCCAAAAGCTTCACCTTTCTCGTTTGAGACAACGATGTGACAATGAATTATTCTTTCGCTCTTCTCATTAACTGCTATATTACCCATGCACGACGCAATTTCTAATGGGCCATCCAACTCTATAGATCTATATTGTCCTTCTTTGTAGTATCCTATAACCGCCTTGTCTAAGCTTCCAATTAGAATGAAAATTCCTGCTTTTATTCCGCTTTCCTGAACCCTCTGCTTAATAGCTTCGAGGAGATCTTCGCCCTTGAGTATTCGGGAAAAAAAGATGTTTCCTATTTGTCCTCTGAGCATTTTAGGTCTCCAGTCACTCTCTTATATGTTTATTCATTTAAGTTTTGGCGGTTTTAACCAGTTGGGGACGTAAACTCTAAAATACTGGACGGTAAACTGTTAACTTGTGGAAACGTTGGTTGGTAGAAAGACTGGTGAAACGCAGAGGCTTGTTAGGGCGATTGTAGTTCTTATCCGTGATACCACTTGGAAATGTGGAAAGCTGGAAAGGTCAATTGTGAGGTATCTCAATATGAGAACTAAGGGATTGGGGAAACCTCAAATGGCTGTAAGTGATATAATCCACAAGTTGGAGTTAACTGGCAAAAAGAAGAATGAGTTTTTGGACGCCTTAAGAAGATTGGAAAGAAGGAAGATAGTAAGAATCTTAAGCGTGCGAATCTGAAACTATCGGTGAGGCTTTCTATGGGCTCTCAGTAAGTTTCTTTGCGTTTTCAATCCATTTTGCAGTGATCTTCGGTGAAATTTTTAATTTGCGAGCTAACTTCTTGGCTGAGGCCTCAGCTAATTTCTCTGTACTGTTGATGTCTAAGCCTTTGAGTTGTTCAGCTCTCTTTTCTCCTATACCTTTGACTTCTGTAAGTGTTGTAACTGTAGGTGCAATTTCAGTGGTGATTTCAGTTTCTTCCGTAATTGCTACTGGGGTTGGAGCTGGTTCCAGTACCTCGATTTCAGGGTTTTTTGGTCTTTGGAGATAGCCTAGTCCGATGAAGAGGATTCCTAGGACAGCTGTTGCCACAACGGACAAGTTTCTTTCAAGTTCTGCTTGCAACATAAAGGGCGCAAAAACAATTATCGCTGTTAATACAAAGAATATTATCGCTATCGTATAGAGGACATAATCTGAACGCATCCCATTTCTTCTCCTTAACTCAATCTATTGTTCTATGGAAGGGTTTAAATAATTTTCTGAACTTTTTCTGATAAAAACGCGGGAATTCAGTGTTTTTTCGGTTTTTCCTCATCGGTTCAACTATTTCTTCAGCAGTTCTTCCTCTGACGGCGGCTGCTTTACTAGCCCTTTCTTCATTAACAGTTTTATGGAATCTCTCGCATTTTTTATAATTGCCATAGCTCTTTCATACAGCTCCTGTTTGCTTGGTTTTATTCTTGCCACGCCTTGCTCAATGGATTTAACTGCGCATGCTACTGCTTCACGTGGATAAACCTCCCATTCCTCCATTCTTGGCAGAATGTCATTTTCGCTTATTCCACGTTCTTCTGCGAATTTTGCCAGTTCTTGGGCTGCTGCTATGCACATGTCATCTGTCACGGTTTTTGCTCTAACATCCAGAACACCGCGGAAAATCGCTGGGAAACCTAGACTGTTATTAACTTGGTTTGGAAAGTCGCTTCTTCCAGTTGCTACAATGCGGGCTCCACCTTCTTTTGCTTCCCATGGCCATATTTCTGGTAATGGATTTGCACAGGCAAAGACTATCGAGTTATCTGCCATTGTAGCTATCCATTCTTTCCTTATTGTGCCTGGTTCTGGTTTGGAAGCTGCTACTACTGCGTCCGCACCCTTGAAGGCTTCTTCTATTGTGCCTGTTCTTCCTTCACCGTTTGTTTTTTGGGCTAAGTCATACTTCCACTGATTTTCTTCCCTTTTTATGTCTGTTCTGCCTGAGTGTAGTATGCCTTTTGAATCCACCATTATGATATTGCCAGGTTTTATTCCCCACCTCATAAGGACGTTGGCTGTTCGAACGTTAGCTGAACCGACACCCACCAGCGTTATCAGACTCTGCTTTGGGTTCTTACCGACTAGCTTGAAAGCGTTCATTAAACCAGCCAATATTACCGTGGCTGTTCCCTGTTGGTCGTCATGCCAAACTGGAATTCCCAGTTTTTCTCTGGTTTTTTCTAGTACATGAAAGCACTTTGGCTTAGCTATGTCCTCTAGATTTATGCCTCCGAATGATGGTTCAATTAGCTCACACGTTCTGATTATCTCCTCAGGGTCTTTTGTTCTTAGACATATTGGAAACGCGTCGACCCCGCCTAAATACTTGAATAGTAAAGCTTTTCCTTCCATCACTGGCATGGCTGCTTCTGGACCTATGTCTCCTAAACCTAAAACACGGGTGCCGTCAGACACAACTGCCACGTAATTCCAGCGATTTGTAAGGTCGAAGGATTTATCTGGATCTGCTTGAATTTCTCTGCATGGAGCCGCTACGCCTGGTGTATACCATATAGCGAAATCATCTGCGCTTCTAATAGCGCATTTAGGCATCGTTTGAACTTTTCCCTGATAAAACCTGTGAAGTGATGGTGCAAGTTGTGCTGGTTTTTTAGCCTTGTCCAGTAATTCTTTTATTGTGGGTTTTCTTTCTTGTAAGCCTGTCATGTTTTTCATTCTCCTTTTGACAAGCATAAGCTGTATTGTTTAAGCGTATAAGTTTTAAGGATTGTGCTTTAGAAAAAGACCATTCACATGGGCTCGTGAGACTTCAAAGCAAGAGACTTCTCCATTCATTCCTATTTAATGATTGTACGCGCTAAGCTGCAGACTTTTTCCGGAATCAGCAAAAGATAGTGTTCAATTTTAAGAATGGAATGTTTGCAGTTTCAATAATGCCCTGTTCTAGGTTCATGTGTGAACTGTTACGGCTCCTAAAATTGAGGATTCATTGTTTTTATGGTGTTTTTGGTTATTTAATATTTTAAAGGGATAAAATAACAGAAAAAAAGGATATTATCCAGTCTCAGATCAGACGGGAAATGTTCCCGTTGGAATGTTCTGGAGATACGTATTATCTTGAGTGAAAGCTACTTGTGATGGTTAGTATCTTCTTCCGTATCCGCCTCTTCCTCTGGATGGTCTTCTAGGTCGCTCGTACACCTTACTGGACATGTTGTTTTCAGTGTTTACTTCGCCTTCTAATGCTTTCTCTGCAATCTCCAGCGTACCATATCTGCCGACGTTTAAGCGCATGTTACCCCTGAACAGGTTGACGTAGCCGTTTTTGACGTTAACGGTATCTTCTTCCTTGACTTTTTCAATGTTGTCGTCCCATAGAGTTAGGTAAACGCATCCTGTATCGTCACCCACTAATGCATCGCACACGCGGTGGGGTGCTCCGTCTCTTCCAGCAGCAATGTTCCTAATTTCACTTTTTGATATTGTCTTTGCTATGACATTTACAGCTCTAGAGGTTGAGGTTAACTCGCCCACTTTCACATCTACTGGTTGTCTGTTTCTCGAAAATCCTTCAACAGCCAAACTGACTCAACACCTTACATATTTTAACAACACAGATAATAGTGCCATACACTTAAGCCTTTTGGTT
>SOJA01000052.1 GCA_004376975.1 Candidatus Bathyarchaeota archaeon | reverse complement strand
ATGTTTCCCTTCTAGACAACCACGCCAACCATCACATATGGACATTCCGGGCAAGCTCAAGCGATGGTAGATTAAAGGGTGGGAGGTGGTGGAGGCGGTGGAATTTCTCTGGCAACCATTGCATAATAGAGACAGGTTATCGCAATTGGATAAATTGGGCTTACAAAGGCGGATATTACGTTTGTGATAAGGGGACTAATGACTGGATAGCTAGTGTTGAATGGCATTGCTAACATCATTGCGACACCGGTGACGATGCCAACAATTATGCCTAAGACCAGCAGGAGAGCAAAGATTTTCAGCCAACGATTACTCACAAGTCTCCTACTTCTTCCCAGACTTTCAAAGGCTCCTCTTTGCTCAGCAATTATTGCGGGAATTATCAGCGAAAACATTATGGCGATAATTATGCCAGGCACTACGAAAAGAACCAATCCGACTAGAGTCAAGATTCCAGCAACAAGTTGAGCCACGAGCAGTGATGGAAGCTTGGAAATTGCAAAGTCAAAGCTGACGCCAAGATTTGAAGTACCTTTCTCTATTTGATCAGAAGCACATTTGATAACAACTCCAACAGTGATGGCACCTACAATCCACGAAACGAGACCCGACAAAACACCTATTGTGATGGTTACTGAAAAGAAGGCAAAAAGCCATTCTACTAGTTCTTCATAAGAGACTGTCGGGCTTGGCTGTGCTGGCAGAGGAAAAGACGAAGTTATTGCATATGTGGAAAGCCCCATTATTATTCCGGCAACTAGAAAAGGCAAGAAAAACTGCCAAAACTTGGAAAGGTAAAGGTTGAATGTTAGCGAAAGGATTTCGCCGACAGACAATTCGTGTGAAGGTTTTTCAATAGTCGTTTTGTCACACCTGTCTAATTGTATCAGGAAGTTTGTATTTAGTTTTAAATGTTCTATATGCATAATCATTTGATTCCAGGTAAATTCGCAAGTTGAGGTTCCTTTTTTTCTGGATGCGGCACCGCTAGAATAACGAACAAGAAACATGGGAATATGGCAATGTTGGCGCTGATAGATACAGAATGACAAACAACGAAATCGTGGTGTGGCGATATGAAATATCCAAACTATATTTGATTCATGTTTTGAGGAAGAATATGGCGGGCCCGACGGGAATTGAACCCCATGAGGCGAATTTAACCAATCAAATCTCCCACTTTTTTTTATGTCTTAAACGTAATCGTCATCAAAATGGATCGCTGGGATTTGAACCTTAGACAATTGGAGATATCACCTGCAAACTCCCATTTCAATCCTGCATTGATTAGTGATTTTAAAACGCGCGTCTTTGAAGGATTAGAGGCACTTAGAGGAAATCTTTGATGCATGCATACTATATTTAGCCTTCAAGAATAGTCAAACCAATCCAGTAGAGAAAAGCAGTATCAGTCCAATTAAGAGACTGGCGCCGGTAATTATGCAAATAATGATTGTGTAGGAGATGAAGCTATCTTTGAAGCTATTTGTCCGAACCTGCACAAATCTATCAATGTTATCCACTCCTTTTTCCTGCGTATATTTATGAGCTTGTCGAACAGTGCGAGCCAACCAAGGATGAGCCCTATGATGTTTATCTTTTGTTGAACTATGAACAATTGTCGCGAAAATCAAGGCTGAAACATACACTTCGTAGTATCTCTTGATTATCCGAATAGCCCATACATTTATGGGAACTATAGCAATTAGTATTATTGCCCCTATAAGCAAAAACGTATTTGGATTGATGTATGGGAATTCCACAAATCTCAAAAGCGCTAGAACCGTAAATATCACTGTGGGGACAGATGTCATAATGGAGATAACGTATTTTACATGGTTATGAAAAAGCTCTAGGGCCTTGAACATCTCAGTCCTTGAGCTTTTCAGAAGTTCGTCATTTTTTTCAACTTCTCCTTGCCAAGTCAACCATTTAGGGGGATCTTCAGGATAGTTTTCAGCATGTTTTTTTCTAAACATACCGTTCCTCCACAACATTAAGAATAGAAACCCAGCTAGACCTAATACGCCTAAAATTCCAATTGCAGTGATTAGATCTTGATTAATCATCCAATTCAGTCTATATAGAGATAACAGAACTGATAATTCTTACCCTTTTCTGATATGTATATGTGCATCTGCATGCATGCTCAAATAGAAGTTTCTTTCATCAATCTTTTGTGCACGCGCACGCAGCCACTATGGAGAAAACTGGTAGCGCCAAGTCAGATGACCACGCTTGTAGCCCAGGTTCCAAGCGATAACCCTCATTCTTGCCACTCCAAGGGCTTCAATTATGATCTGCACAACTTCATAATTTCATCTCGTAACTCGAAGGCGGTGACGGGTTTGACGGATTTTTCTCTGAGGATTTCCAGTGAAATCGATTTTCTCTCTTTCCAGAAGTGCTTGATTTGTTTCTTTGTAAGTACGTAGAACTCCCATTGAGCAAGATTCAAAGGATCAGCCGTGTCATGATTATCTGCTGTGAAAAAGCAAATGACGTAGAGATCTGAGTGGAATTTGGGTGTGTCTTCCATGATATTAGTTTCTGGGTCCCATTTCCTGGTGGGTTTAATGACAACTCTGGGATTGGATAACTCTTTTTGATACCATGCCTGTAACAATGCCATTGTCTTAACTTCAACAGCTTTTCCATTGGGCAGTTTGAGGTCATAAGCAACCCAAGGGATTCTCAACTCCTTGTCAACGCCCAACAGAGTTGCCACAATATACTCTGCCAAAACTGCACGTTCCACGTTTTGCATCAGGTCTGAATATGCCCATTGCCAGAACTCATTAACCGTTCGTCTGTTCACCGAATCTGGTCCACCTCTAAATTTCGTGAGTGGGGCCAGTCTTGATGGTTTGCGACGGATTCTCTTCATTTCATCGTCTTCTATTGTCCGATTAATATACCCCTAATATATCCTAACTCTA
The DNA here is from genome assembly GCA_004376975.1 of Candidatus Bathyarchaeota archaeon. The sequence continues at coordinate 783 of SOJA01000052.1, read as the reverse complement.
AAGTAAAGCATACTACTTTTAGTTCTCAGTGAAAAAGCCGTTTCGTTGGGGAGGTTATATGACGCCAGAAGAAGAGGCTAGAGAACTCATCGATGAGCTTCTAAGCTCCGCTGGGTGGAGTGTCCAAGATTTTCAGAAGGAGAATTTTGGTACTTCTGTAGGGGTTGCTGTGAGGGAGTTTAAGCTGAAAACCTCACAGGCGAATCTCCGTTGATAAGAGATATGACACGTCGCATTCCGCGATCTATAGGATCCAAACAAGTAAGGAAGATTGTCCACCAGCTCTATGTAAAGGCTGGCCTTCTCAAGCAACCTCGAGGTCGCATGTACGAGCTAAGGGTTCATAGCCTTAGGAAATACTTCAAGACGCAGATGTTGGCCTTAGGAGTACAACCTGACTACGTGGATTACATGATGGGCCACACGTTGGATACATATCACGACATCCAAATGAAGGGAATCGAGTTCCTCCGCAACATCTACGCTGCTAGTGGTCTATCAATCCGACCTAAGACCAGAGTCAGCAAGGTCGAAGCTTTGAAAGAAATAATCAGAACTTGGGGGCTCAACCCAGAGAAAATCCTAACTAGGGAAGCTCTTGCTCAGGAAGCGACGACATATCTAGGATTCGAACAGAAAGAGAACAACCAGCTCAAAACCCTAAGCAAAGCCCTGAGAGACCTCATACGTCAAGAAGCAACGAGTCAAATGCGCACTGTGGATGGCGAGCCCGACGGGAATTGAACCCGCGACCTACGGATTAAGAGTCCGCCGCTCTAGCCT
>SOJA01000046.1 GCA_004376975.1 Candidatus Bathyarchaeota archaeon | reverse complement strand
TTACCAAGAATTCATATTAAAAATTCATAACCGTTTTAATTATCTTAGATTCTAACCTTTTCCTCAGCTGTAAATGGTGAAAAACTTGTATGCAGTATGGGTAAAAATTGACGAAACTCTTCCATGGATTGAATTGAAGGGAACATATCAAACAAGAAGGAAAGCAAAAAAAGCAGCAAGGGAAATCCTAGATCACGCAGAAATGAAAATCGCGGAAATGCCAGAGAAGAGAAGACGAGTAAAAGCATTAACAACTATACATTAAGTCTCAGCGCGCGCTCGTATAGACTATCAGCCGCCTTTTAGTGTATTCTTCAAAAGCATCGGCAGAAACAGCCGGATCTGTATCTATGGAACACATACGAACTATTTCTGGTTCAAAAGAATCGTTGAGCACTACAATCAATGCACACCACATTTTTTACACGTACCAATAACAATAGTAAAAAGAGGGAATCCGCAGGAATTATTCAAAAAGACTTTGATGTGGCACGCGTGAATTAGAGGTTTTCTTCAAGCATATCAATGAATTGCTTAGCCTGCGCCATACCCTTCTCCCAAAATGTTTCATCAGTGATATCAAAGCCTAATTCAGCACCAAGCTCGCGGGGACTTTTACTAGAACCTGCAGCCAACAGCCTCTTCAGCTTAGAAACGAAGCCATCACCTTGTTCCTTGTAAAGCTGGTACAGAGCGAACACAAACAGCTGGGCAAACACGTAAGGATAATTGTAAAAGCGATAGTTTGCCATGTAATAGTGTGGTTTCATAGTCCATTCCCACTTCATCACGTTCAACCAATCAACAGAGTCACCATAGATTTTATCCCGTGCTGCAACCCATGATTTGGCAACAGTTTCCCCATCTAGGAACTCGCCTCGCTTTATAGCATCATACATACTTTGTTCAAAGAAAACTCGTGCAGACACTTGGAAAGCTGCCATACCGAACTCGTCCAGTACGCAGGTAAGGATTGCCTGTTTCTCCTCTTTTGTCTTAGCTTTGGAAAGCAGTTGTTCAGTTAAGAGTAGTTCGCCAAATATACTCCCAGTTTCCGCAATGCAACTGCCTACTTCACAGTTGCTCGGCTTCTGTGCTCTTGAACTAAGATATGCATGAACAGCATGACCCAGCTCATGTGCTTGAGTGTAGACATTACCCATCTTCCGGTTGAAGCTCTGTAAGACGTAAGCGCTCTTTCCAGCCAGCCATGAAGCGCAAAAGGCTCCTGAGCTTTTTCCCTTCCGTACTTCACCATCAATGTGACGCCTCTCAAACATCTCATCAACCCAACCCCCTATTTCCTCATCAAATCCCATGTAGGCATCTACAACTTCCTTTCTAGATTCTTTCCAAGCATACTCCATCTCAGGAGTGTTAGGCAGAGGAGCAACTATATCGTAGTTAGCTAGCTTATCTAGACCCATCATCTTAGCCTTTAGCTTAAGATACCTTTGATACAGACCAACATTCTTCTCAATAGTGTTCATGAGGCTGTCAATGACGTGTCGGTCAACATCATTTGCAATCAAGCTCTGGGTTATTGGAGTTGGATACTTCCTTAGTTTAGACATTTGTAGATGGTCTTCACATACTGCGCGGATAGCGCTTGCCCAGATAAGTTCATCCTTTCCAAGGCTCTCATAAACTATTTGATTAGCTCGCTTCCGCAGGTCACGATTTGGACTCTGATATAAGCCGACTATTTTGCCGTAGGGAAGCGTCTTTGTCTCGCCTTCTATTTCTATGTCGAAGGTTCTAGTAGACAGCCAATCACTTTGAAGCATCTGCCACGCATCAATTCCATTCTTGTCTTTCACAATTATCAAACGTTCCTCGGTTTCTGAGAGCATATGGGGCACTTTTCTCAGTGTTCTTTCAAGATAATGTTTGTACTCTACCAGCACTGGGTCTGTGACCAATGATGGGTTTTCAGCAAGTAGCTTACCTAACTCGATATCTATGAAGGCGAATGCTTGACTAACTTTCATATACGCCTTTCGAGCAGCATCGTTAAGCTGTTTAGCGACATCGTCAGTCGAATCAGCTGAGTACATTAGATAGCAGTACATGACTGCTCCTTCAAACTTGAGGGTATAAGCATCTTTCATTTCCAAAAGCTCTAGAAGGTCTTTCGCATCGAGGTTCCCAATCTTGCCATGATATGTATCCCTGATTTTTTCTGCTTCATCTACCATAGAGTCCAGTTTCTTTTGAGTTGAAGCAGGATTGATGCTCTCAACAAGTTGTGAGAGATCCCAAATCATCTCCTCTCTAGTCATAGCCAATCAGTCCAGCTGGAACACAATTTTGCTAGCATCCTATTAAAGTATACGCTTCATTGCTTGGTGTGTTCCATAGTTGCGTGCTAAGCCTTAAAAACGAGGTTTAGATGTGTCTTTAGGAAGAGGATGGGTTATGAAGAGAGAGGAGATCAAAAAAGAGGAAGATGTAATCACCTTCTTAAGGGATAAAACGGAATTTGAAAGGGCGGTGCTAGTTGCTACATTCAGAATCCCGAAGGGAAAGGTCAGCACCTACAAGGGAATAGCTGAAAAAATTGGTAGACCACTTGCTTACCGGGCTGTTGGTAATGCCTTACATAAGAATCCGCTTGCACCGATTGTTCCATGTCACCGTGTTGTTAGATCTGATGGAGGATTCGGAGGAGAGAAAAAAGGAGCTGAACCAAGAAGGAAACTTTTAGAGCGAGAGGGAATACCCATTGAAAACGGCAGAGTAGCAATCAGTGAAAAGATCTTAGTCTAATAGCTGCGCTAGAGCGCTATTTCAGTTCACATTGTGAAAAAACTATTTTCCTGATCAACCGTTCAAAATCCAGCAGCCCATGTTGACACGTAACACTATGAAAAAAAGTGTGAGAAGAGAAAAGAGACTGAAGATTTGCCTGTTTTCGAAAAAAGAGTAAGAGCTGAAGCTAAAAAGATGTGTACATACTTTTATGGCTTAATGTGTTCAGTGTCTACACACACTCTTAAGGGTAGAACTTGTGAGCAGAAACTTTACTTCCTGTGGAGTGCCATAGTCACGTGTATGTCAAATGGACAATCAATCTTAGAATAAGAGAGCAGATGCCTATCAGATGAAAATCAACCTATACTGGTAAGCTTCACTCGCTTAAGGAAAAATCGAAATTAGCTGGGTAGAAAGTTTGTTAACCTTGTTTGACTCTTGAGCCAAGGCAGGATTTCGCTTCTCTCCAGCCATCTTCCTAGAGGAAGTTTCAGTTTCTTTCCTATCTCACCTAAGGCGGCTTCAAGCGTATTAAAACTAAGGGGTTGTCTCCTCAATGCTTCTCTGCAGATTTCTCTGAAACGCCACACGCCTAAAGGTATCCATTCAGGATATACTTCCATAAGGACTAGGGCTCCTGCCTGACGTCTTATCTGCTTCAAATATTCAAGAACAGGCAAACGTGCTGCGTAGTATGCTCCTGCCAGATCAGACGCGTAGGATCGTCGGCCGTGAACTAGTTCATAATTAACTCCGGGAACTGCGTTAGGTGAGACAAGCCAAGCTTCTTGAGCTTCGAACATCCATGAAGATGGAAAGAGAAGAATCTGAACGTTGTTCGCTAAGGCTTTGTGTCCGAAAATCATGAAGTCATTTATCCATGGATAATCCAGGATCTTCTTATGTATTGCTCTCCCCAGAATGTCATCTATAGCAGTTATACTCCACTCTGTGGGTACAAGCCTTCTCTGCCTCTTGGCTCCTAA
>SOJA01000018.1 GCA_004376975.1 Candidatus Bathyarchaeota archaeon | reverse complement strand
TACTGTTGCTGTTGCTTGTAATTCTAATGGCTATTCTGCTTATTGCTTGGTACTACCGTAGAAAGAAGCGAAAGAGAGCTGAAGAGGCTTTCAATTCCGGTTGGACCGCTTGGTATTATGGTTACGACTTGCGAGCTAAAGCTCATACAATCTAAAATTTAACGAAACTACACGGTTTGGAGAAGTTGTGGGATGCCAAAACCTTTGGTGGACAGAGGAAACACGGTTAGATATGAACAAAAAGGAGATCTGTACGATATTACAAATTGGACAGAATGTTTTTATTAAACCATCGGCATTATTAAAATTGAGGGGAGATGAGAATAGTTATAACAAGAAAGTTCATGATGTACTTTCTTTTGGCAATTTTGATAATGGTTGGTATGATGAATGTGAGCTTTTCGGCTGGATCTCTTGAAGTGACAGCACTCACTGACAAGTCCTATTACTGGCTTAGAGAGATCGTGAATGTTCATGGAAATGTGACTTACAACAGCGAACCAGTCCACGAAGGCTTAGCAGCTATAGAAATAGGGCGCACACCATCGACCACTCTTTCATTGAGATCTGTTCCTGTTGGCGCGGTTCCTTCAGAATCATGGGGTGTTGAAATTCTCTCTTTGGTACCCTGCGACGCAGGTGGAAACCTAAAAAACAATTTCAAAAGGGGAGATTGTGCCTACTTTATGGTGACAGTGAGAAATAACCGTATGTTCCCCAACGAAGTTCTAATTACAATCAGCATTTATGATAACGATACAATTCCCCTTAAGTTCACTTCCGTAAAAACGACTATAGATCCAGAAGAGACATTTGCTTTCATGCCGGGATTATGGATAGATGACTGGGCTTCCCCTGGAGATGCACTAGTCTACGCCAATGTACTTACTGACTGGCCTAGGAATGGGGGATACCCTTACAGTCCTGAGAAACAAGCCACTTTTGGAATTACGGAAGTAGATGAATCAGTTTATGGTCAAGGTTTTCTCGAAACAACACTTCAAGCTCCAAACGGAACTTTTGAGGCAAGTCTACGCTTATCACCTGAACCTCCACCAGGACATTACTTTGTCTATGTCACAGCCTATTCACAAGGACGATCTGGGTTCACAGCGACTGCGTTTATGGTAAATTCCACGTATCCTGGGTCCCCGCCTCCTCGAGCATCTTTTGTTTATGAGCCGCCAAAACCGAATTATGGCATGGAGATTGAGTTTGACGCCTCATCCTCAACTGCTGAGGGATACGGTGACAGTATCACAAGTTACGCATGGGACTTCGGTGACTTACTGAACGGCACAGGCAAGATAGTAAGGCACACTTATTCTGATGAGGGAAACTACACAGTAGTCTTGAATGTTACAGACTCTGAAGGACTTTGGAACACAACATCTAGGATCATCAGAGTCAAAACAATACATGATGTTGCAGTGATAAGCATACAATGCCTAGACATGATATACTCAGACTGGTCAGTTACGATAAGTGCAATCATTAAAAACAAAGGCAACACTCCTGAGACGTTTAATGTCACCGCTTACTATAACAATTCTGTTATAGAAGTATTAACGATTAGTCAACTGTCTGCATTTGAAGAATTAACTGTAACTTTCACATGGGATACTGCTGGAATCATTATACCCGCTAATTACACAGTAAAAATTGAAGCTGACATGATTCCTGATGATGTAAACATCACAAATAATAATTTGATATACGAGCCAATCTTAGCTAGGTTGCTGGGTGACGTATATTATGATCGGCATATAGACATCTACGATGTAGTTCGAGTGACAAGAATCTACAATGCAACCAGTACTGAACCCAGGTGGGATCCTCAAGCGGATTTGAGGCCTGATGGACAAATCAACATTTACGACGTAGTTAAAGTAACAGGAATATACGGATTAGAGTACTAAGCAGATATTTGAGCAGCATCACAATTCTACGTAATGCTAAAGTAATTTCTAACACAAACTAGACTTGTCATTTCTGACAAGTGCATATCCCTTTCACTGATGAAAAAATTGTTGGTTCCCTTAAGATTCAGTTGTGTCTACTTCAATTGGATTATGAAAATAGTCTCATAACTACTATAAGTGAAATTGCGTCCGTCAACCCTACACTAAGGAGATATAAGTCGAATAGAGAGCCTTACGAAACATCACAATAGAAACAAAACCGCACTCACGATAGCTTATGGTTACTAAGATACTTAACAAAAACCATTAGAATCAGCAGTCTTGTATGCGATTCAAGGAAAATCCAGATCATGGCTTTCTTGGCATTACGACAAGAGCAATAGCATGATACTGTCTATACGAGTGCATTCATACCATCTGTGAGGTGGAATGAGCTTCCTCAACCTCCTAAGCTTCCAAGAAGCCTCTAGTCATCAATTGCACGCATTAAATGCGATCCCTGATATCATTCAAAAACATGAGTTCTGTTCGTAACCGTCAAAAAAGTTGACGAAGCCTTCTCCTTTCCTTTCTCAGACTAAGTTCTATAAGGCTCAATTATTATAAAACGCTTGCTTTTTATGTCGGCATATATCATCTTTGAAAATATGCTCTGTCTAAGGGTCATTTCGGTTTTAGAAGCTTCACTTTTAGCCTTGCCTAAGACTAATTATATTGAGCTAGAATGTTCGAAAAAATCGCTTCTGATGCTATTCACATGTTAATACTACTTTTTGTATTCTCACTAGTCTTCATCATAATTTGGGGTGCACTTTGGGTGCGTGCATTCAAAAAAGCAGGGAAAACTTGACCAGATAACCATGGTTACAAACAGCAGTCAAAGTTGACGACTAATGCGAAACACATAAATCAGCTGTTTTATTTAAGGAATTTTGGTCGGGCGGTAGCTCAGCTTGGTAGAGCTTCCGAGTCAGCATAGGCTTATGCTTTAGCTGGCGGAGACGCTGTAGACGCCTGCCCATGGTGGGTGTCACCCAGCCTATCAAGCGCACATGCAGAAACCGGATTGTCGCAGGTTCAAATCCTGCCCGCCCGACCAATCTTATACAGTGAATGGTTGACAGTGCTAATATCGCTTCGTTTCAAAATGGTAATTGTCTTTTTGATTGTTTTTAGGCAAAATGGAGAATTCCCTATAACCTGTAAATGGGGTATTAATAGCGTTCGCAAGAGCTGGTTAAATCAAAGGTAATGGAAGTTCTATTGGTGGTCATTGAGAAGATAAAGCTAGGGAATCATGAAAACGTTTGATTTGCCTGTCTCTTCAGCATGCTTCTCTAAGCTTTCTGAACCAGAGTGGCATCTTGAGGACTTACTCGTCTGGGATCTTCAACTAAAACTCTTATCACTTCAGCGTTTTTCATGTGCACGCGCTCTCTGGACTCTAGCTGAACTGGATTTATTCCAGTCTTTTCCATGGCTTCTTTTCCTTCTACGTTAACTCCTCACTTTTTTCTTATCTATCCAACAAAACTTAAATGCATTCGCCACATTTTACAAAAAAGGATGAGAATGAAAATAGTCGTTGTAGATCATGTATATCTAGAAGAACAGCACGTCAAAAAACTACGATCCATTGCCGACTTGAAAATTTTTGATGATATACCTAAAACTCCTAGCGATCTGAAGGAAAGGATAAAGGAAGCTGACATCGTAATAGTTGGTTGGAGTCACCTAACTGAAGGCATCATCAAATCTGCTGAAAAGCTTAAAATGGTCTCCATATGGGCTACTACATGCCACTATGTAGATCTCGAGGCCG